>CANNJI010000018.1 GCA_947504875.1 Legionellaceae bacterium | reverse complement strand
TAACATCCTGTCACTACGTTTTATAATGGAGGTGAAATGTAAATGATGATACAGCTAAAAACAATCCTGGGTGGCAATTCAGTATCGAGAAAACGCGGTATAAACTGAAGTCAATTTACCCCAAGATTAAATGTTGATGGCGCACTAGCTTATCAATACAATTCACTATTTTATTGCCTAACACACTTGCCTGATTAGCCTGAATTGGCATTTCACAACCACTCACTGTGTAAATTTCATCAGGATCAGTTTTAGAATGTGCATAAGCCATCTCACCTAGTTGAGCCCCACCTAAATAGCCAATAAAAGATCCCGCAACCCCACAGACCAATGAGCCATAAGGTATGGGAGAGCACCATGCCGCACCTGCTTGTCCTAAAGCCACCGAACCACTCCATCCGCCGGCCACTCGGACACTTTCATTAAAAAAATGGTGGTAATTATTCGTTTCGATACTTTTTTGATAAGCTAGATTCAACCCCCACCCATCCAGCGCAACGCCAAGCCCCGTTACGGTATGTCTTATCGCCTTTGGAACACGCCAATACTGTGGTGCGGACGGGATGTAATTCGGATTTTTAGTATAACCGGATCGCGTGAATCCATGCTGCGGATTGATTATTCCCAAGACGCCATTTTTAACCGTCCAGGCCCCTTTAATGTCCTGTGGTTTTATTTTATGGGGGACGCCCATTTCTTTTTCTGCTTTAATTTGTTTAACATATTCAGCATCATCAATAAGATTAGCTACCGGTAACATGTCAACGGCTGTTGGTTGTGGATTGATTTGGTAAAGATACGTCTGACCATTTTTTATTCGCGCTTCTCCAAAGGGAAAGAACATTCCAACCTGTTTTGAGGTTGACGTAGATATATAAACACTGTCTGAATTGGCTACGTAATTACCATAAATATTCCACGATCCGCCGGGTCTTACATGCAATAATAAATCGGGATTTGTGCCACGCGCAGTAAATCCTTCGGCAAATTTTTGATGGGGAGTACTTATTGTCCCTCGATACAAATACCGAGTGGGCAATTTAACCGCATCGTTTCCCCAAAATATTTTCGCGTTTAAAAAAGAGGATTGTGAAGGTTGAGATGTTTGACCATCTGCTTCTGTTGCATTGGCCAAGTCTGTATTCTCAGCCGTTTTTTGTACTTGGTTTTTTTCATCATGATTGACAATTTCAATACGTTTCATTGTTTCTTCGAAGCTTGTTGATAAAATATTTTATTATCATATCATAGTGTTTATTAAATAAACAAACATCAAGGTGCTAATCCAGTCGACCACCATCATTCTCCGCAGGTATCAGGAGCTGAATGATGGCCAATTGTTTGTCAGTCAAATCACTTTGATAACGTTTGCTCATCCAATCAAATCACGGTAATCTTAAAATGAGTAGAACATAATTTATCATCAAATAGTTCGCCATATGATGATTTGAATTTGAACATGAAGATAGCATCGCGGTGGCTATTACCCTTTCCGGACACCCTCTTATATAATATTTACCCCTTTATCGAGCATAGTACAAAAATATTTGCTTATATGTTAATGGATAGTCTAGCTTATTAATTAGTCTTCATGTAAAATATTTCTAAGTGTTGTGGGCTTGTTAAAAGCACGTTAAACAACATGATGTTTTAACTTAAACAATAAGGAAGTTATGATGACTGTCACAGAAACAACGGCAACAATTGAAACGACCAAACAAGAGCAAGGCTTGCAAGATTTGGTCTATAGTCTGGTAACACGTTTTCTTGCAGAAAATAAGAACAAATCAATCGATGATTTATATGACATGATCCTTTCTGAAGTCGAACCCCCTCTTTTACAGGCTGTTATGGAAAAAAGACGTGGCAATCAATTACAAGCTGCAAAAATGCTTGGTATTAGTCGCGGTACAATCCGTAAAAAATTACTTCGATACTTCGGCACGAAATATTTTCGTTTAACTGATGAATAGTCATTGTTTTTAATTAGATCATCAATAAATTGGGGAGCTTTGCTCCCCAATTTATTTTAGAGTGCTTCGAAAATTGCTGCGGCACCCATGCCAGTTCCAATGCACATTGTGACCATTCCATAACGCCCTTTTGTTCGACGCAAACCATGAAGCAATGTCGCTGTTCGTATGGTCCCCGTTGCACCAAGCGGATGTCCTAGCGCAATTGCGCCACCCATCGGGTTAACCTTTTCACGAGGGAGATCTAGCGTTTGAATCACAGCAAGAGATTGAGCAGCAAATGCTTCATTCAGTTCAATCCAATCGATTTGCTCAAGTTTTAAACCGGCTTTTTTTAATGCCAGTGGAATCGCATGGATTGGACCAATACCCATGATGTCCGGCGGGACACCAGCAACGGCAAAACTCATCAAACGACCAATAGGCTTTAAATTATATGCATTAATGCCTGCTTCGCTTGCTAATAATGCTATGCCAGCCCCATCACTCATTTGTGATGAATTTCCGGCGGTAACTGAGCCACGCAATGAAAAAACTGGTTTTAGTCGAGCCAGTGCTTCAGCTGAAGTGTCAGCACGAGGGCCTTCATCATCAGTAATAAGGCGCTCTTTAATTTTCACTTTGTCATGCACAAGATCAACGCCTCGTTCAATAACGTTAAAAGGTGCAATTTCATCAGAAAAATAACCATTGGCTTGTGCTTTAATTGCTTTTTGATGACTTTCTAAGGCAAATGCGTCTTGCGCCTCCCGTGATATATGCCATTGATCAGCTACTTTCTCAGCGGTGATGCCCATACCATAAGCAATACCAATATGCTCATTATTGAATATACTCGGATTTGCTGTATATTTGTTGCCGCCTAGGGGTACCTTCGACATACTTTCAACGCCACCTGCCAGAGCAAGCATCATATCGCCTTGTTGAATAGATGCTGCTGCTGTTGCAATACTTTGAACACCAGAAGAGCAAAATCTATTTAACGTCATCCCAGGGACAGTATGCGGCAAGTCACTCAAAAGGGTTGCTATGCGAGCCACGTTCATCCCTTGCTCAGCTTCCGGCATTGCGCAGCCAATGATGACATCTCCGATGGCACTCCAATCAACCTGATGATGTCGATTTTTCAAAGATTTGATGGTGTGAACCAGTAAATCATCTGGCAAAGTATTCTTAAATACACCCCGCGGTGCTTTTCCTACTGGTGTACGTAATACATCCACCACATAAACTGGATTGTTCATTAATAAATCTCCTTTTAATTACGCAGCGGTTTACCCGTTTCCAATATATAAGCTATTCTCTGCTGCGTCAGTGGTGTTTCAGCCATCCGCATAAAAGCCTCACGTTCAAGTTTGAGAACAAACGCCTCATCAACCAGCTGACCTTGATAGACATCCCCTCCACATAATACCCCTGCTAGTTCACAAGCAAGCATATAGTCATGTTGACTTATATATCCGCCCTCCAACCAATTGATAAGGCCAGTTTGTAACTGCGCACGTCCCTCTCTTCCTGCAACAGGAAATACCTGTTTTAAAGGCGGCGTATAATTTAATGCTTGCATTGTTTTAATCATTGAACTCGCTCCATAGAGGACTTCTTCACTGTGCATTAAAACAGGGGTATCTTTTTTTAAAAACCCTAAACATTTTGCATTCGGTGCACTGCTCGCTACCGTTCCTTTGGCTATGGTTTCAAAATAGGCTTGAACATGTGGTGACAGATCGCCAGGTCTATTTGCACTTTGAGCTGCGCGCAAAGCAAATTCTTTAGAACCACCACCTGCGGGAATTAATCCAACCCCAACTTCAACAAGCCCAGGATAAGATTCAAAGGCAGCAACAACTGCATCACAATGCATGATCAGCTCACATCCACCACCCAAGGCTCGACCACGCAAAGCTGCAACAACAGGTAACGCAGAATATTTTAAGCGCATATTGGTATCTTGAAAATTTTTAACCATTGCCTCTAATGCTGTCATTTGATTTGATTGAATTAAGGTTAAAACACCACGGAGATCTGCTCCTGAACTAAAATTTGATGCATCGTTTTGATAAACAATAAGACCTTGAGATTTTTTTTCGGCAATACTTAATGCTTCATTAATTCCGTCCAAAACTGACTGCCCAATGGTATTGGCCTTACTCTTAAATGACAGTACTGCAATATCATCCTCAAGCTGCGACAAAGTCACACCTTCGTTTTCATAGAAAATATTGGAGCATTGATTTTTGACACGTTGAGCTTTGTAAACAGGAAGAGGTGATGACGCTTCATACTGATTTAAGGCTGCTGAATATGCTTTATCATGGTCATAAAAGTCAGGTAAATTAATCAACCATCGCGGCAACTCAACTGAACTTAAACTCGTTCCCTCTTCAATCGATTGAATCAAATACTTATTAATTAACTCAATGCCTGATAATTGCCAGGTTTCAAATGGTCCATTTTCCCAACCAAATCCCCACGCCATAGCCAAATCAACTGCCCGAACATTATCTGCAATGCTTCCCAGATGAAATGCACAATAATGAAAAAGATCGCGAAAACATGATGCTAAAAATAAAGCTTGCTTATCTTTCGAGTTGAACAATGCATCCATTTTTTTATCAAACGATGGCAGTTTAAAAATACGCTTAACTTCATCATGAACAATACCGCTCGCCAGCCGATAGGTTCCAGATGCAGGATCAAACACATCAATTTGTTTACCCGATTTTCGATAAATCCCTTGTCCAGATTTTTGACCTAAATGACCCTCTGCAATCATTTTTTTCATCCACTCAGGCAGAATAAAAACACTATGCCATGGGTCATCTGTTAACTCAGTTTGCATGGTATGAACCACATGTTGCAATGTATCGAGGCCCACCACATCCATGGTTCTACAGGTTGCAGATTTTGGTCGTCCAATTAAAGGACCCGTTAAAGCATCCACTTCATCCAAGCCTAACCCATAGTGATGCGCATGATAAAGTGTTGCGAGAAGTGAAAATACACCGATACGATTCGCGATAAAATTGGGGGTGTCTTTAGCACGAACAACGCCCTTTCCTAATCGACTGGTAAGCCATGTCTCGAGATGATCAAGTATTTCTGGTGTGGTATAAGATGAAGGAATAAGTTCTGCAAGGTGCATATAGCGTGGTGGATTAAAAAAATGAACGCCACAAAATCGCTTACGATATTTATCTGGTAAAAAAAGAGAAAGGGTATTGATACTTAGCCCTGAAGTATTGGTCACCAAAATTGTTTTTGAATTAAGATGAGGTGTAATGCGCTGGTAGAGTGACTCCTTCCAATCTAATCGCTCACCAATGGCCTCAATGATTAAATCGCATTCAGATAGCTCCTTAATATGATCATCATAATTGCGCGGAAGAATTGATAAAGCAGTTTCCTTCGTTCCAATGGGATCAGGACGCAATGAACCTAAATGAGTAATCGCTTTTTTAACAAGCTCACTATTTAAATCAAACAATCGCGTTTCAATCCCTGCACTTGCGGTCAGTCCTGCGATTTGAGCCCCCATAACACCCGCACCTAAAACAGCAATTTTTTTGATAAAAAAAGTCTCCGACATAAATAAATCTCCTTTTGAAAATAAATAGGGTGTCTCTATACTTTTAAACAGGCTAAGTAGCGAAAGATTGTTTCTTGCATTCCATATACCAAAGCATCACAAATCAACGCATGACCTATGGAGACTTCCTTGATGAATGGAATAGCTGAAACAAAAGCACTTAAGTTATCTAGTGAAAGATCATGGCCTGCATTAAGTTCAATCCCTTGTCTGTGTATGGCTTCGGCGGCTCGCTGATAAACCGCAGTAACTTCAAGTTCATTGGCAGTGCCATAAGCTCGTGCATAAGCCTCTGTATACAACTCAACTCTATCTGTTCCTGTCTGAGCAAGACACGCGAAGTCCTTTGACGTTAGCGTATATGGGTCAACGAAAAGAGAGGTTCGAATATTTTTTTGATGTAAGGCCCTGATCGTATTTTTAAGAAAATCTAAGTTGTCTTCAATCAACCAGCCAGCATTTGACGTTAGGACGTCTGGCGCATCAGGCACGAGGGTACATTGCGCTGGTTTAATCTCTTGCACCAATGCCAAAAATGATGGTTCAGGATATCCCTCAATATTAAATTCAACATCAATGGCATCATTGATTGCATAAACGTCTTCATACCGAATATGTCGTCCATCGGGTCGGGGATGAACGGTGATTCCCTCTGCACCATATTGAATGATATCAAGCGCCATTTTTAATACATCAGGATTGTTTCCACCACGAGCATTACGTAAAGTTGCAAGTTTATTAATATTTACACTAAGTTTAGTCATTTTATATCCTAAAAATCACTGATGTAGTCTACAACAAAATATGAAAACAAGGTAAGATCTTGTCATGACAAATACTACAAATGAAACAATAGAACAAGAAACGCTGCATTGGGTCACAAACTTTATTGTCAAACATAACATCTGCCCCTTTGCCAAGCATGTACTGAATAATCAATCTTTAAAAATTCAAGTTAATCCTACAGCAGATGAATGCTTAGCGCTCGAATCTATTATGTCTACACTTAAATTGATGGATAAATCGCCTGCCATCGAAACCCTATTGTTGGTTTTTCCTCAATTATTTAACGATTTTTTTGATTATTTAGGCTTTGTTGATTGGGCCGAGGCGCATATGCATCGCGCTGGTTATGAAGGCATTTATCAAATAGCAACCTTTCACCCCCAGTATTGTTTTGAAGGAGAGCCAGCTGACGCAATGTCTAATTATACCAACAGAAGCCCCTACCCAATGGTTCATATCCTGCGTGAAGAAAGCCTAGATAAAGCCATTGCGTTTTATGGCGATACCTCACAAATCCCAGCCACCAATATAGCCACATTGAATAACTTATCTCTGGAAGAAGTACTTGGACTCAGTAAAACGCCTTAAATCCGGTCATCAGCTTAAGATTCATAGATAAACCCCTCGGTTTTTTTGGCGAGAGGTCACGATAGAATTCAACCAAAATGATAGATAATCGACAAATCCGCCTCTAGTGTACTAAAAATATCGCTGTAATATTGATAAGCTGAACCAGACCCTGCTAAACCCGTACCTGTTGAGTTTTGTTTTGCGTATCTGGTGTAGAGCATGTCCAATCGCAATGAGATATGTTGATATGGCAGATTAGATTTCCAACCAAGCCCGCCCTGAACACCACTTTTATTAAAATCAGTATCTAAATAACCATAGGTTCCATTATCTAAATGTTTAAATTTGGCATTGGAATACCCAATAATCACATGTCCATCTGTATCGGGCGTAAATTGATATGCTGGTAAAATTCGCACACCTACATTATATCTTGAATTCATTTCTTCAGAATTGGTTTGCACGCCAGTGGTTTGATCATAGTGCTGAATGGCCGTATTTAATCCCGTTGCATTAGCAAAGCCTTCTACACCCATTTTAATTTTAGGGGTAAAATGAAAATCATATCCTAAAAAACCACCACCAATCACACCAATGCCGCCTAAGTGATGTATTTCAGGTGTAATATCATGCATTGTTTTATTTTGTAAATCTGAACCGCCTATCGTGCCACCAATATAAGCACCATGCTCCAGTGTTAAAATGGATTCATTTCCCATGCTTCCCGAAAAAGCACTGCTCACATTAACCATCAGGAGTAATAACGATATATTTCTTAATCTTAATTGCATAATTCAGTCCTTTTATGGAAAAACTCCATGATTAATTAAATTTATATAGCAATGTTAAATCCCCTTCCAGGGTACTTAAATTATTATTGTAAATTTGAGCGCCATAGGGTGCTAAGTTACTTACCCCAGTATTTGAGGCATTGGCGTAAATGCTATAGAGCGCATCTGCTCTTATCGATAAATTTTTGGTAAAGCGAGTTTTCATACCAAGTCCTGCTTGAAATCCACTTTGATTTAAATTTTTATTAATATATCCATAGTCGCCATTATCTTTTACATTAAACCCTGCATTTGTATAACCTAAAAGTAGATGAGCAACTGTTTCACCAGATGGCAATTGATAACCTGGTAATACCCTAAAACCAGCGTTGTATCCTTGCCCGACACGATAAGAAGCTGAAGGCGCATAGAGTTGCAGTGCTGATGTATTAACACCTATGGCACTGCCAAATCCTTCAATACCAAACTTAATTTTTTCATTAATACTATAATCATAACCAACTAAACCACCACCAATAACACCAGATTAGCTCATGTGATGAGCGGCTAAAGGGTAGGTCGTGCTTGTGGAGTTTGCAATATTAGATATGCCAATATTTCCGCCCAAATAAAGACCATCATAAGGAACGCTCTCTGCCCCCATCGAACCCGCACAAACAGATTGTGTGCTCAAAGCAAACGCTAGTAAGAGATTCTTATTGAAGTTTAATAACATACAAAATCCTTTTGTTTATTGAAGTTAAATTTTAAATTAAACAAATAAACAAAGCTATAGTTCCAGGAGATTTCCTCACCTACTTTACAACTGAGGGGAAGATGAAATTTTTTCAAGAACGCGCAGCATGTGATAGTCCTCTGAATGCATTTGATCTGCAAAAACAATACGTACGGTTTTACCCTCTGTTTGACTGAGAAACACCATAAACATATACACTGTTGTATCAAAGCGAATCTGCATATGATCATAGCGTTTCAGAACACCATTGCGCTGCTGGATAAACCAAGCACCTCGCCTATAGATGATACTTTCGTCAAGAGGATATGGTTTTTTTATTTTAACAAGATAAATAACATAGCCCCCCATAAACGTACATGTCATACAACAAATGTAAAAGGGAATAGAGGAATCCAAAAGCACAACCATAGCAAAAGCATAAACAACTAACATTAGACGTTTATAATCTGCCGATGAGCTAAGGTGTACCGTGTGTTCGGATGAGCGTAACAAGAGATAGGACCTCCGTGTCCTCAGGGGTTTCATAACCCATAAACCAAGCATATAAATCAGGATCTGGCGCGTCTAACATACGTAAAAAGACACTGCGTTGTTCGTTACTTAAGTGTTCCAATTGATTTTTTAAAAACCTTGATAGAATAAGATCAAGTTCAAGCATGCCGCGACGACAAAGCCATATAAGTTTTGCATTTGAAACAACTGGATCCACGTTTAAAACCTCAACACTAAAATTCGTCGTTATGCTACACTAACCCCCTATCAAACAACAAGTCCTTATCACATGCAAGCACTTAAACAAAAACTCGGCCTAGACCCCCAAAAAAACTACCTATTTGATTTAAATCAATGGTCAGTATTAGACATTATTGGAGAACCTGCACGTGATTTTTTACAAGGGCAAATCAGCTGCGACGTACGTGACGTGAATGAAAACACCATGAGACAAGGCGTGCTCTGCAATTTGAAAGGTCGTATTCTTGCACTCATTGATGCACTTGAACATCAGGGATTAAAACTCGTCTTACCGCATAACATGCTTGAAAGTACACAAAACGTACTTGGAAAATCAGCTGCATTATCGCGTGTTAAGATTTGCCCTTCCACGCAGTACGATATTTTTGGATTTTATCTTCAAAATCAAGCGGACTTAACGCCCCTTGACACTAAAATAAATAACGAGCGTTGTATGGTCACTTCACTTGAGCATGGGTGTGCTTATTCGAGGGGTGGCGACTTATTCATCCTCATGATCGACAAAACCAAGAGCCACTTGATCACAACCCCTTTTATTGAAAAAAAACAATGGCAAGATGAGTCATGCTGGCATGCATTATCCCTTGCAGCAGGTCAGTTTGAGATATATCCTGAAACACGCGGCTTATTTTTACCTCATCGTCTAGGCCTACATGAAACTGGGCATTTAAGTTTTGATAAAGGTTGTTATAAAGGTCAAGAAATTATTGCAAGAACCCATTACCGAGCAACGCTCAAACATTCGTTTAAAATCATACAGACTGAAACATCAGCATCGCTACAACGAGGAATGCCGCTGTTCAATACAGATCAAACGACAGAAATAGGCGAGCTCATTGATTTTTGTAGGCTTAATGACAAGCAAGTAATCCTCGCGGCAAGCCTGCTCAACAATTCGCCTAACGTGTTCCTCCCACAGTAAGGGCATCAATTTTTAACGTGGGTTGTCCTACCCCAACGGGAACAGACTGCCCATCTTTTCCACAAACCCCAATACCGCCATCCAAAGCTAAATCATTGCCAATCATGCTAATTTTTTTCATCACATCCGGTCCATTACCAATCAAGGTTGCGCCTTTTACAGGTTTTGTAATGCGACCCCCTTCAATCAAATAAGCCTCACTGGCAGAAAATACAAATTGACCTGACGTAATATCAACTTGACCACCTGAAAAATTAACGGCGTACAATCCTTTTTTAACAGAGCGAATAATATCAGCAGGATCATCCTTGCCTGCAAGCATATACGTATTGGTCATCCTAGGCATCGGCATGTGTGCGTAAGATTCACGACGACAATTACCGGTGGGTTGCATCCCCATCAATTTTGCATTGAGTTTATCTTGCATATAATTAACAAGAATCCCATTTTCAATTAATGTGGTGCATTGTGTCGGTGTACCTTCATCGTCAATACTAAGAGAGCCACGTCGATCAACCAAAGTGCCGTCATCTACAACAGTAACACCCGGCGCAGCAACCTGTTCACCCATTCGTCCTGAAAATGCAGATAAGCCTTTTCGATTAAAATCGCCTTCTAATCCATGCCCTACGGCTTCATGAAGCAACACACCTGGCCAACCTGGGCCAAGAACAACAGGCATGGTCCCTGCTGGCGCATCTTCTGCCTCAAGATTGATTAATGCTTCTCGCACTGCTTCACGTGCATAGCCTAACGCTTTATCACCATCTAAAAACGTAGCATAGCCAACGCGCCCGCCGCCACCTGTGCGTGCAGATTCACGACGACCATTTTGCTCGACGATCACACTCACATGCACACTGACCATCGGTCTTACATCAGCCGCTAAGTGCCCATGGAGGCCCGCGATCATAACCACTTCATAACTTGCACTGAGCGACGCATTGACTTGAATAACACGAGGGTCACAACGCCTTGCCTCAGCATCTATTGCCTCGAGCAAAGCAATTTTTTCGAGTTTAGTCATCCCTTCAATGGGATTAAACCCTGCATAACGGGCAATGGCTTTGGGAATAGATTGATCAATTACATGTGAACCGCTGCTGGTTAACGCAATTGATTTAGCCGCTTCTGCTGCTCGAAGAAGCGACGGTAAGACGATATCATCGCAATAAGCATATCCAGTTTTTTCACCGCTAACCGCACGAATCCCAACGCCTTTGTCGATTGAGAAACTACCACTTTTAACTTCGCTGTCTTCAAGATACCAAGACTCATAACTCGAACTTTGAAAATAAAGATCTGCTGCGTCAATATGACGATGTTGTAGTGAATTTAAGACTTTATCAATAGCCGACTCATCCAGTGAGGCGGGTTTGAGTAAAATGCTCTTTGCAAACGTAATGAGATTGGTCATGTTTGTTATATACCTATAAAACGTGATGTTGATTACAGGGTAAGCGTTTTCGAATCAACCGTAAATGTTCTAAATCAAGATCAGCCATAATCATTGAGGGCCCAGAAGCTGTAACACCTAAAACCGTACCCCACGGATCAATGATCATACTGTGTCCATATGTAGAACGCCCATTTTCATGCTTCCCACCTTGATTTGGGGCTAAAACATAACACAAATTTTCAATTGCGCGTGCTCGTAAGAGTATATCCCAATGGGCCTTTCCAGTAACAGCCGTAAACGCTGATGCGACCGTAAAAATTTCAGCCCCTTGTAGAACCATCTGACGATATAATTCTGGGAAGCGCACATCATAACACACGCTTAAACCAACGCGACCAACAGGCGTATCCACGACAACAACAGAGGAACCCGGCTGGATTGTATTTGATTCTTGATGATGCTCGTTGTCTGAAACGCTCACATCAAACAAATGGATTTTATCGTACCGCGCAACACAAATGCCCTTATCATTATAAACCAGAGAAGCAGCACAAACGCGTTGATCATGCCCTTTAATGGGGATAGTCCCAGCAATAACCCAGAGACCATACGTTTGAGCAAGATGACTCATCAGGCGTTGAATTTCACCATGTCCGATTTCTTCAGCAATAGCATATTTATCTGTTTCCGTATGCCCCATAAAAGCGAAGTTTTCGGGTAATACAATAAGTTCAACGCCTTGTGCTGCTGCTTTCTCAAAAAAGGGCAAGAGGGTATCAAGATTTATATTTAAGTGAGCACCAGAGAGAGTCTGGATAACAGCAACGCGTCCCATAAGCCCCCGAGGTAAGCTGTGATTAAATTACCTCTAATATATGGAATCTTTACTTGCGAGTCAATTTGCATCCAGATAAACTAGCATATAAGGTAAATCTTACCTTAATGTGCTATATTTAAAAGAGAATAACGGAGAAAATATAATGATTAGAAATAATTCATCTTCATTGACCAGAACAAGCGACTCTGTACTCAGTACAAATAAAGTGTTGAGAAACACCTATCTTTTGTTGAGCGTAACTTTTATTTTTAGTGCATTAATGGCTGGGCTTTCAACGGTTATGCACGTTAAACCAATGAATCCATTACTTTTCATGGTCGGTGCTTACGGCCTCATTTTTTTAACCAGTGCACTCAGAAATAGTCCGCTTGGTCTCCTTGCTGTCTTTGCTTTTACTGGCTTTATGGGATTTTCTTTAGGCCCCATTCTCAATGCCTATATCACCGCTTTTTCCAATGGCCCTCAGATTATTGCAACAGCTCTTGGCGGAACAGGGATGATATTTTTAGCTTTGTCTGCTTATGTTCTCACAACCAAAAAAGATTTTAGTTATTTGGGTGGCTTTTTATTTGTTGCAATCATGGTTGCATTTTTAGGGATGATTGCCGGCTTCTTTTTTCAAATACCAGCCTTACAACTCTTAATATCTGCTGCTTTCGTATTAATTTCATCGGGATTAATTCTTTTTCAAACCAGTGAAATTATCCACGGTGGTGAAACCAACTATATTTCAGCAACAGTTTCTTTATTTGTATCTATCTATAATCTCTTTATTAGTTTACTCAATATCCTCGGCGCATTTTCAAACCGAGAATAAGTATTTATTAATTCATGAGGGCCATCCTTGGGTGGCCCTCTTTATTTGAGACCCACAAATGTTTAAGAAAGAAAGCATTTATACCCCTCGTAAAACGATTATGACATTAACCAACGATATGGAAATTTGTCAGTCTGATTACCCTTTAGATTGGTATCAAGAAGATTTCATGCCTTATGCTGAGTCGTATTTACAGCTACCCGATAGAAAATTAACGACCATTCTCAAATGGATGACGCCTTATATGCAAAAGGCACAAGATCATTTTGGTCCTCAATTATTATTACTCGCACACTATTACATGGGTGGCGATATTGTTCGATTAATTGAGCAGTTTGGAGGCGTTATAGGGGACTCTTATCAATTAGCCCTTATGGCTGCTCAACACCCTGAAAAATCAGTAATTATAGAGTCAGCCGTTCACTTTATGGCTGAGTCCATCAGCATGCTGGCCCACAAAAACCAAAACGTTTATATCACCAACCCTAAATCAGGTTGCACAATGGAGATGCTGGCTAAAGATTTTATGGTTGCCCCTGCTTTTGCTGATTTGAATGCACGATATGGTGCAGAAAATATTTTACCCGTATGCTATATGAATACATCCGGACGCGTTAAAGCCATGACGGGCGCCCAAGGTGGAGCAGTATGTACAAGTTCAAACGTTAAAAAAATATTTGAATGGGCTCAACGTCAAAATAAGAAAATATTATTTATACCCGATCAACATATGGGAGAAAACGTAGCCTATTGGATGAACATTAAAAATATAGCCTATTGGCCGGGGGGCACAGCAGGCGCTCAATATTCCCTTGATGCTCAAGATCAAAAAACGTTAAAAGTATTTGATGACGCATCGCTTATTTTATTTGCCAGTGAGTGTGCCGTCCACACGCATTATAGACAATCGATGTGTGAGCATTGGCAGAATAAAGGCTACACAGTGATAGTTCATCCTGAATGCAGAAATGAAGTGATTAAAACAGCGGATTATGCTGGGTCTACGGCGTTTATCTGGGATTATGTCACACATGATCGCTCTAAAACAAAACATTATGCCATTGGTACTGAAAACCATATGGTCGAAAATTTAAAACAACACTGTAAATCTTTAGGTATAACCGTTGTTAATCTTGCAGAAGAATCAACCACAACCACGTTAGGGTGCGGTTGTGCAACCATGTCACGTAATGATCCGCCTCATTTAGTTGGCCTCATAGATTTATTGCGCCAAGGTAAACCCATGGATTATAACGAGGTTAAAGCGGGCGATAAAGTGAATGAATTCTCCGGTGTGCGTCACCGACTATCCGTCGATGACCAACACTGGGTTATTGAACAAGCTAAAAAAGCATTAGAGCGAATGATCAACATTACAGAAGGAAATGAGGTTAACTAACAAATACACATATTATTTCTTTGTTGCCTCAAGATGCACTGTTTTAATTTGTTCCTGAAGCTCTTTCTGCATGGTTTTCATTTGCTCTTGTGTTTGAGCATTCGCGGTTTGAATTTGAGCCTGTAGTTCTTTTTGCATTGTCAGTAACTGTGCTTGAATTTTATCATTGTAATCTTTCATTTCTTGTTGTTGTCTGTCATACATTTGTTGCAAAACAGATTGCGTTTGCTCGGTTACTTCTTTTAATTTTTTATTTGTTTTCTTCGTTTGATCATTCGGCATAGTGCCATAAGCGTATGTAAATGAAGATAAACTTAAAGATGCAAACAAAATGAATAGAGCAGCTTGATTCTTTCGCATATTAAACATCCTTTATTTAATAGTTTACACAAGATCACTATACATTATTTAACGCCAGCAATGCAAGACACCTAAAAAAGGTTTTTATTAATTCACGTTACGCAGCGTTATACCCCCAATGAAATGTCGTCCCGGAATTTAGGGCTGCTTGGTGAGCTTGCGAACCTTAGCAATCCTTAATATCCGGGATCCATTTTTCAAAGTGGCACTTTGCTGGTTGATGAATAGATCCCGGGCATTAACTACGACTATGCTCACTGCGCTCGCCAAGTCGCACCGACAGCATTACGATACTGCGTAACGTGAGTTATTAATAGCTTCTGTGGCATCTTATGTTTGAGATAATTGCCGGAAGACGCTTGCTTTTGCAACATTCAGTTCATGGACTATACTATTCATTAGGAAATAGGTACTTTCCTATACCTTAGTCTAACATTTAAAAGGAGTTATCATGATAAAGAATATACTATTAGTATTTTGTGTGGCTCTGGCTTTTGGTGGTATTTCTCAAGCGTTTGCAGCGACTCCAGACCCGATGGTTCCAGGGGCTTCAACAGAAGTGAAAGCAGAATTCCATGATGGACATTGCTCTGATGCTCAAACTGAGATTAAAACTGAAGCAGAAAGTGAATGATCATTATTGTATTTTTATCTAGCCTAATTAATCACCACCAATGCGCCTCACAGAACAATGGTGGTGAGTTAAATTTGAGCATCAATTTAACACTCGATTATTCCCGACTCCGTAAAAGCGTGATTCCTCACTAAGACACAGACATTGACTCATCAATTGCCTGATTAGCTAACGCATCTGCGCGTTCATTTTCAGGATGTCCTGAGTGTCCTTTAACCCAATGCCATCGGATTTTATGCAGCGTAGAAAGTTCATCCAATTGTTGCCATAAATCAATATTTTTCACAGGCTCTTTTTTAGAATTTTTCCACCCGTTTTTTTTCCACCCGGAAAGCCATGTCATCATGCCTTGACGCACGTATTGTGAATCTGTATACAAATCGACTTCACAGCTGGGTCGCTTAAGCGCTAAAAGTGCCTCAATTGCAGCACTTAATTCCATTCGATTATTCGTTGTATGAGGCTCATAGCCCTTCAAGCATTTTTCCGTGCCATTGTATCGTAATAATGCGCCCCATCCGCCAGGCCCTGGATTTCCACGACATGCTCCATCGGTAAATATTTCAATGCGCATGATTAGCCCTATACTCTTGTATTAAATTCAACACCTCAGCATTAGCTTCCGGAAATTGAAATGTATTAAAATCTGAGGGAAAGATCCACTTCAGATCAAGCTGTTCTTCAAGACACTGGGGTACGCCATCGTATTTTAAAACGTAATAAACAGACAACTCAACGGCTCGATGAGCATAAAGATGATGAACGACACCAATCGATACATGTGCCAAAATATTTAAGCCCAATTCTTCTTGCATTTCGCGCTTGAGTGCCGCTGCTGCTGTTTCCCCTAGCTCAATTTTCCCTCCGGGAAACTCCCAATAACCACCATGAGAGGCAGACCATGGGCGTCTTGTGATCAGCAATCGCCCGGAAGGATCTTCAATAACAGCTACAACCACTGAGAGCGGTAGACTCATGTTTATACAAGCCGCCCATGACATGCCTTATATTTTTTATTTGAGCCACAAGGACAAAGGTCGTTTCGACCAACTTTTCCTGTTTCTTTAGAAACCATCTGCGCTTGCTCTTCGTTCTCATCGGTATGAATCAATTTTAATGATGAAAATTGATCTTGCCGGCGTTGCGCTTCTACTGCATCAACATCATCAGGGGTTGCAATTTCAATAGAATAAAGCAGTTTTAAAATATCATACTTGAGTCCATCTAACATATCAGAAAACAAAGTGAATGCTTCTCGTTTATATTCTTGTTTTGGATCTTTCTGTGCGTATCCACGCAAATGGATACCCTGTCTTAAATGATCCATCGCAGCCAAATGTTCTCGCCAATGATTATCCATGGTTTGCAAAATGACTGATTTTTCGAATTGCGCCAATACAGGTCGGCCAATACGTGCCTCTTTTTCTGAATACAGCGCTTCACTTAAATCAATAATGCGTTGTTTAATTTGTTCAGGTTGAATCATATGATCAGTATCAATCCATTCAGATACAGGGGCCACTATTTTAAAATCTTCGGCTAATACATTCGATAAACTTGATGTATCCCACTGGTCTTCTAAACTGTTCGGCGGAATGTATAAATCAATCAGGCCAGAAATAACTTCTTTTCGAATACGTTCAACTGCATCTGAAGGATCATCTGTTTCCATCACCCCTGCGCGTTGTGTATAAATGACTTTTCGTTGATCATTGGCAACATTATCATAAGAAAGTAATTGTTTACGCACGTCAAAATGATGACCTTCCAATTTTCGCTGCGCATTTTCAATTGCTTTCGTCACTAAGCTATGCTCAATAGGCTCGCCTGGTGTCATTCCCAAGCGCTTCATCATAGAAGCCACACGCTCTGAAGCAAAAATTCGCATTAATGGATCATCCAGCGATAAATAAAATCGTGTACCGCCTGGATCACCTTGTCTGCCTGCCCGACCACGTAGCTGGTTGTCGATTCGTCTGGACTCATGTCGCTCTGAGCCAATGATGCGCAATCCACCGGCAGCGATGACTGCGTCATGACGGACTTGCCACTCAGCCTTAACCCTGTCCTTATCTGTTTCCGTAGCATCCGCTGGTAATTTTGCGTATTCAGCCGCAAGACTTCCGCCAAGAACAATATCGGTTCCTCGACCCGCCATATTTGTAGCAATGGTCACGATGCCTGGACGCCCTGCTTCTGCAATAATATGGGCTTCTTTTTCATGAAATTTAGCATTCAATACCTGATGCACAATCCCAGCTTTTTTGAGTAAATCACTGAGAAGTTCAGAGGCTTCGATAGAGGCAGTACCAACCAAAACAGGTTGTTTACGAGCAACACAAGCCCTTACATCTTCAATCACAGCATCATATTTATCATTTTGTGTTAAATAAACCAGATCAGCAGTGTCTATTCTTGTCATGGTCTTATTGGTTGGAATCACAACCACATCAAGATTATAGATTTGCTGAAACTCATAAGCTTCTGTATCAGCGGTTCCTGTCATTCCCGATAACTTATTGTATAATCTAAAGAAATTCTGAAACGTAATCGATGCTAACGTTTGATTTTCATTTTGAATTTGCGTTCCTTCTTTGGCTTCAATCGCTTGATGCAATCCCTCCGACCAGCGTCGCCCTTGCATTGTACGACCCGTGTGCTCATCCACAATAACTACTTGATCATCTTGAACAATATAATCAACGTCACGATTAAACATAAAATGTGCACGCATTGCAGCATTCACATGATGCATCAGAATAATATTGCTTGCATGATATAAACTCTCGCCCGGTTCAAGTAAGCCTGCTGATGTCAGGAGGTTCTCAATGTGCTCATGACCAGCCTCAGTCAAATGAACCTGTTTTTGCTTTTCATCTCGGGTGTAATCTCCATTGTCTTCTTCAGTCACTTGCTCAACCAATTTTGGTATAATGGAATTTATTTTCATGTATAAGGCGGAACTATCTTCTGCTGCCCCCGAAATAATCAGTGGCGTACGTGCTTCATCGATGAGAATTGAATCAACCTCATCAACAATTGCAAAATTAAGCTCACGCTGAACTTTGTCGGTCAAATTAAATGCCATATTATCGCGCAAATAATCAAATCCAAATTCATTGTTAGTCCCATATAAAATATCTGAAGCATAAGCAGCCTGTTTATCCGCATGAGGCATATCTGGATAAATCACACCCACTGTTAAGCCTAAAAATTCGAAAATTGGCTTCATCCATAGGCTATCGCGTTTGGCTAAATAATCATTGACCGTAACCACATGCACGCCATGACCACCAATTGTATTAAGATATGCTGGTAAAGTTGCCACCAACGTTTTACCTTCTCCCATACGCATTTCTGCAATATTGCCTTCATGAAGAACCATTCCCCCAATCAATTGGACATCAAAATGACGTAATCCAAGCGTACGAGCAGAAACCTCACGTACAACAGCAAACACTTCCGGCAGTAAATCATCCAACGACTCGCCCGCAGTAAAGCGACTGCGAAATTCCTGTGTTTTTTGAGCTAGCGCTTCATCAGAAAGGGATTGCAGATGCACTTCATGTTCACCGATGATCTGAACTGTTTTTTGCATGCGCCGTAATGTCCGTTCATTCCGGCTACCGAATATTTTCTTCATTAATACAGTAAGCATATCAGTGATAATCCTCTTGTAAGACTGAGCAGTAAAGTTGACTAATTTACTCGAATTTAAAAGGAAATGCCATGATGAATCGAAATCATTACACTTGCATGCTACAATTCTTTATAAACCTTATCTTATGTATTAATAAAATATGAAAAAATCGTTCAACATTTGGCATAAAGGCTTTTGGGCAGTCCTCAGTCTTTCTTTTTTACTGGTCGTTTGCGGTGTGTTTTTTTATATCTACATTGAAAGTCAGCTTCCTGATGTAGAATCACTTAAAACAGCAAAACTTCAAGTTCCACTTCAAATATACAGCAAAGAAGGGTTGCTTATTCAAGAGTATGGCGAAAAAAAACGAATCCCTGTCACGTATGAAGATATTCCTCCGACATTAATTCATGCACTCCTCGCCACAGAAGACCAACGATTTTTTGATCACCCTGGGGTTGATGTTTTTGGCCTGGCACGTGCAACAGTACGCATGATTCAAACAGGCACTAAATCTCAAGGCGGTAGCACCATCACCATGCAAGTGGCTCGTAATTTTTTCTTAAATCGTAAAAAAACTTTTTTAAGAAAATTTAATGAAATCATGCTCGCCATTAAAATAGACCGCGAGCTCAGTAAAGAAAAAATTTTAGAGCTTTATTTAAATAAAATTTATTTGGGTAATCGGGCTTATGGTGTTGGCGCAGCGGCACAAGTGTATTATGGAAAATCACTGAAAGAATTAACCCTTGCTGAACTGGCCATGATGGCAGGCCTTCCTCAAGCACCGTCAACTCAAAACCCAATTAAAAACCCAGTCGCCGCTAAAAAGCGCCGGGATCATGTACTTGCGCGTTTACATGAAGAACACTACATCACTGATGCTGCTTACGAAGAAGCCATTAAAGAACCCATTACAGCACACTTTCATGGCATTAATTTAAAAGCAAAGGCACCTTATGTTGCTGAAATGATTCGCCAATCTCTAGTTGATAACTTCGGACAGTCTGCTTATACGAAAGGGTACAAAGTTTATACAACCATTGATGCTGCAATGCAAAATAAAGCAGACGAAGTCGTCGCCGCTCACTTGCTCGCCTATGATCACCGCCACGGATACCGCGGTCCAGTCGCTAAACTTGGTCCGAGTATTATACAAGAATCCAATACCACTAAACTGCAAAAATTAAGTATTTACCCCTGGGTTAATGACTTAGAACCCGCTCTTGTTCTCTCAGTAAAAGCACATGAAGCCGATGTTCTATTACAATCAGGTCAAACCACAACACTATTGTGGCCTGGCCTATCATGGGCACGGCCAGCATTAAAGCGAGGATGGGTTGGAAAAACACCCAGCCATGCGGCTCAAATTTTTTCGCCAGGCGATATTATTTATGTACAAGCTCAAGCAGACAACACCTATCACTTAACACAAGTTCCTGAAGTAGAGTCGGCGCTGGTTGCCTTGAATCCCTCAAGTGGCGCCATAGAAGCATTAGTGGGTGGATTAAGCTTTGAACACAGTAAGTTCAATCGGGCAACACAATCTGCAAGACAGCCAGGGTCTAATTTTAAACCCTTCATCTACGCCGCAGCATTGAATAAAGGCTATTCTCTTGCAACCCTAATTAACGACGCCCCTATTGTCGTAGATGATCCAAGCCAACCCAACATGTGGCGTCCGCACAATGACAATCATGAGTTTAATGGACCTACCCGCTTAAAAGACGCATTGATGCGCTCTCGTAATATGGTGTCTATTCGAATATTAGATGACATTGGCATTGATTACGCTGTTGATTTTGTAACGCGATTTGGATTTAAAAAAGAAACGCTACCACGAACTTTATCGTTAGCCCTTGGCACATTGTCTGTAAGCCCTATCGACCTTGCCGCGGCCTATGCTGTTTTTGCTAATGGCGGATATAAAATAGAACCTTATTTAATTGACCACATCACAGACACCGATGGAAAAATTCTGCTTCAGGCTAAACCAACCTATGCGCCCTCTTCCGCTGAATCAATCAAAGATCCAGACATCACTGCACCTCGTGTCATCCCCCAAGACATTGCATTTTTAATGAACTCTGCACTGATGGGTGTGATCCAACAAGGAACAGCTCAAGATGCGAAACGTTTAAATCGAAAAGACATTGCGGGTAAGACTGGCACAACAAATGAACAGGTTGATGCATGGTTTTCTGGTTATTCCCCTGATCTGGTGGTAACCGCATGGGTCGGGTTCGACACCCCTCGCCCATTACATGAATATGGCGCAAGACTTGCTTTACCGCTGTGGATTGACTTCATGAAGTTTGCCCTCAATGGCAAGCCTGAACATGAAATAAAACCTCCCTTAAATATCGTGGCAGCAAGGATTAATCCTAAAACAGGCTTACGTGATACACATGATCAAATCAATAGTATCACTGAGTATTTTCGTGAGGATGAACTCCCCGCTGAAGATAATATGCCTGATCAAATCAACAACAGTACGGGTGCACAAGAAAGCCAAGAGAATTTATTTTAACAGAGACGATCACACGCCATGCCGTACCTTATTTTTGCATCGCTTATTTGGGCATTTTCATATGGGTTAATTAAGTCGGAACTCACCTCACTTGATCCGAGTTTTGTTACCGCCTGTCGTATGCTATCAGCATGTGTTGTTTTTTTACCCTTTTTAATCATAAAAAAAAATAAAAAAATGGCCCCTCTTTTAATGCTTATTGGTGCCGTACAGTATGGGTTGATGTATTTGTTTGTACTGAGGTCATATCAGTATTTGGCAGCGTATCAAGTCGTCCTTTTTAGTGCTACCACACCCTTTTACGTCATTCTGTTTAACACGCTGTATGACCGCCGAGTTAACCCGCATCATTTTATCATAGCAGGAATTGCCATCATGGGTGGGGCTATTATATATCATGTTGAGTCGATGAGCTTCGACACCCTGCAAGGCTTTTGGCTGGTACAAGCTTCTGATATTTGCTTTGCATTTGGACAAGTGGCTTACAAGAAATTTAGAGAAAAGGAACCAGCAATTCGAGATAGGGATATTTATGGGTTTCTTTTTTTAGGTGCGCTGATCATATCCGTTATATCGATGACATGGCTTGGAGGGTGGCATAGCCTCCATGAAGTAACCCTTAAGCAGGGTTTGATTATTATCTACTTAGGATCAGTTGCTTCAGGCCTTTGCTTTTTTTGGTGGAATAAAGGCGCACTTCAATTGCATCCAGTCTTGCTCTCTGTTTTTAATAATTTAAAATTACCGCTGGCAACCCTTGTGTCCATTGTCTTTTTTCATGAACACGTAAAAGAAGGCATGCATTTGGTCTGTGGCTTGCTGCTCATTATATTCGCGCTTTTTTTAGCTGAACGATATCAACGCGAACAAAAAGTAAATTGTTTTAGTTGTAAAAGAGTGTTTATTCTGGTAAAATAGATTATTGTTTATACATTTTCTTGGGGAAATTTAATGATTCTTATTCAACCTCAGCCATCTAACGCATCACGTGGTTGGGTCAGCAGGAATGGGGAAGTATTCCCTCAAACTCCATCTCAGCACGCTCTTGTTGCCACACCTTTTTTTCAAATGACTTTAAGACTCTATCGCGACGCGGTTGAAAAAGGCAGGCAAACTGTTAATTCAAGACTAGCAAATCTAAACCAACAAATGCAAAGCGCATATGAGAAAGATACCCCCTCAAGAGAACTTCGCATGTCACTATAATTTCGGCGTGCTCGATATCTCATCGCCTGCATCTATTTCTGCTTGAACGTTATGTTGTGCTATGACCTCTGCAACTACTTCTTGACTCTCAGGTGTTAGTTTTTCAGGCGTAATTTGAACAATTCCTTTAATTTGAAAATTAGGGTCACAAGTCACAAGAAACGACTTCATCCCCTTTTTTTCTTGATGAAAAGCAACCAACTCATAGGTTCCATTTTCTTCGCCTGGTGCGGGAGGCTGAATAGCAGTTAAATATAAATCAACCTTGTCATTTTTAAAGTATTTACGAAACAATTGAATATCTGCGTCTTGTACCTCACGCTGTTGGGTTACAAAAGTGCTAACAGATAATTGAAAGAACTTCGATTCACCTTCGGCTCCTTCCCCAGGGATAATAATTTTTCCCATGACAAGCTCATTTTTTTATTAAACATATATAATATATAGCACAAAATAAAATTTTAGAGTGCCTAGTGCCGATTCAGTGCCAAAACTTCTGAATCCTTTAACAAACGCCCAGAAAAAAATTCTTTTTCCTGTCCATCAATGATCAATCTGAGATATCCGTGTTGAGTTATTCCCGCAATGCTTGCTTTAACCAGTGTATGACTCTTATTTTCTCCATCCTGAACATCAAACCATTGCAAATCGCCGTTGAATTTCTCAAGAACCGTATTGATTTTATCAAAAAAATAGGTAAATCCGTATGTATATAATAATTTTAGATTAATAAGGAGCGCCTCATTCAACCGTTGAAAAACTGCAGATTTATCAAAGATTTTTCCAGATGCTATTCGCATTGACGTTATGCAATCCAGAGAAGACTCGACTAAACAATTTTGCGTCATATTCACATTCAGTCCAATCCCTATAAAAATAGCCCGAGACCGCACCCCATCTTTCATACACTCGCCTGACTCAGCAAGAACGCCAGATATTTTATCGCCTGACAACAGAATATCGTTAACCCATTTATAAGTTGGCTCTAAATCGTAATCACGAAGGACTTCAACCACAGAAAAAGCCGCAACTTGTGGAATATTGATTAAATGTCTATCATTTAATTTGCTTGTTAGATAAGCATAAGTTGCATATATATTTACATTCGGTGGAGAAATCCAGTGTCTTCCACGCGTTCCTTTACCTTCAGTTTGCTCGTTAGCAATAAAAACAGTGCACTCGTCAATATCTAATGAAGCTTGTTCGCGTTTTGCTTGAGCTTGTGTCGAATCTATTGTTTTAAAATGAATTATCCGTGCTTGTTTCATTAGGATGGGCTAACTGTCGACTTTTTTTCACGAGCCCATCCTATCAGAAGCGCAACTCCACCCAATGTAATGGCACTGTCAGCAATATTAAATGCTGGCCAATGGTGTGTCTTATAAAATACATCAATAAAATCAACAACATAGCCGTGGTTAAAGCGATCGATCAAGTTGCCTACGGCACCACCTAAGATTAAACTTAGTGCCAATAGCTCAAATGAATTTGTCGTATTTTTTCGCATAATCCAAAAAACAATAACAAGACTCATCAGCAAACTAAACCCTTCAAATAACGCGATGTGCCACGATCCCGCTGAATCTAAAAAACTAAAGGCTGCGCCTGTATTGAACATCAGCGTCCAATTTAAACAGGGCATAACCGAAACCCCTTCATACGCATGTAGCATTTTAAGTGCCCAATACTTGGTGATTTGATCAAGCACCAGCGTAAAAATACTGATGAGAAACCAGGGTAGTTTTTTCATGCAAATTCTCTTATTTCAGGATTCACAATTACATTACCCGCACACCGGCCACACAAATCAGGATGGTTTTCATCTACACCGATATCAGCGCACCGATGCCAACAACGCTCACATTTTTTATGTTCACTGGCTTTTGCAACAACAGCTAATCCTGCAAAATCTGTAAAAGCAACATCTTCGGGCTTATCCGACAACGTGAAAAGCGCAACAGAAGATGTAATGAAAACATATTTGAGTTCGGAAGAAATACGCTGCAACATGGGATAAAGGACTTCATCTGCATAAAGTGTTAAATCGGCCGCCAATGGTGAGCCAAAAACACCGGCCTTTCGTTCAACTTCAAGGGTTTTATTGATTTCATCACGAACCAATTGAAGTGTATCCCAATAGGACATATCAATTGAACCAACTTCTGGAAAATCACGATACCATTCCTGAACAAACAAAGACTCCCCTGAGTATCCAGGTATGGCTTCCCATATTTCTTCGGCTGTAAAAGAAATAATAGGCGCAAGCCATCGCGTTAATGCCTGAAGTACATGGTACATCGCGGTTTGACATGAACGACGCGCGTTACTATCAACAGGCGTTGTATACTGTCTATCTTTGATAATATCCAAGTAAAAACTACCCAAGTCTATCGCACAAAAATGATGTATCGTTTGATAAATCAAATGAAAATTATAGTCCTCGTAAGCTTTTAAAATATCCGTTTGCACGTCCATGCATCGCTTAATAATAAAGCGATCAAGCTCAACCAGGGCTGATGATTCAACAGCATGTTGCATAGGATTAAAATCAAAAAGATTTGATAATAGAAAACGAGCAGTATTTCGAATACGCCGATAAGTATCACCTGTTCGTTTAAGAATATCCTCTGAAATAGTGACTTCATTTCGATAGTCACTTGATGCAGCCCATAACCTAAATAAATCTGCACCATGCGTTGAAATAAGCTTATCTAGCGCAACATAATTCCCTTTGGATTTAGATAACTTTTTCCCTTCTGCATCAACCGTAAAACCGTGTGTTAAAACCGATTTATAGGGGGGGGTACCTGTCATTGCAACAGACGTGGTTAATGACGAATTAAACCAACCGCGATGTTGATCTGAGCCCTCTATATAGACATCGGCAGGTGAATGCAACGCTTTGTTTTGTGCCAAAACACAAAAATGAGATACGCCAGAGTCAAACCAGACATCCAGCGTATCGCTTATTTTTTCGTAACAATCTGCATCATTTCCTAAAAGCGCTTTAGCATCGAGTTCAAACCAAGCATCAATTCCACCGATTTCAATCCGTTTTGCAATGTCTTCAATTAATGTAAGTGTATCTGGATGTAAGGCGCGTGTGGTCTTATGAATAAATAACGGCATGGGTGTTCCCCATGCGCGCTGCCGTGATACGCACCAATCTGGTCTGTCGCGAACCATGTTATGAATACGGGCTTTCCCCCAACCAGGGACCCAATTAACTTCATCAATTTGCTTCACAAGTGCTTCTCTTAAGCCATTTTGGTCCATTGAAATAAACCACTGCGGTGTTGCACGAAAAATAACCGGGGTTTTATGACGCCAGCAATGCGGGTAGCTGTGTTGTAGCATCACCTCATGCAACAAGACTTGACGTTCCTTTAATAAATCTAATACAGCCGAGTTGGCCTGTTTAAATGGAACTCCCGCTAATAAAGGAACATCTTCAGCATAACATCCGTTGCCAAGTACGGGATTTTTCAACGGCAAATTATAAGCTTGTCCAATAATATAATCATCAGGACCATGCGCAGGTGCAGTATGAACAGCGCCGGTACCTGCATCAATGGTAACGTGCTCTCCTAAAATAACAGGTACATGACGCTCATAAAAAGGATGCTGCAAAAGAAGATGCTCAAACGCCCCACCTTTAGCCAAACCTTCAGTCTTAAACGTTTCATGACCTAAACGTGCCATAAATGTGGGCACAAGCGCTTCTGCAACAAGAAAATAACTATCGGCCGTACTCACCAAGGCATAATCAAGTATTGGGCTTAAACAAACAGCCTCATTGGCGGGTAATGTCCAGGGTGTTGTAGTCCAAATAGGAACAATCACTGGTTTGCTTTTTAAAGATGAAGAAACTTGCTTTAAAAACGCGTCAGGTTCGATGGCATAAAATGCTACATCAATAGATGGAGAAGATTTGTCTTCGTAATCAACCTCGGCCTCTGCTAAAGATGAGCCACAATCAATACACCAATGAACGGGTTTAAATCCTTGATGGAGATGTCCATTTTTAATCACAAGGCCAAGAGCCCGTACAATATTGGCTTCATAAAAAAACTGCATGGTTGCATAAGGATTATACCAGTCCCCTAGAACACCGAGTCGTTCAAACTCCGAACGTTGAATGTCGATCTGGCTGCTGGCATACTCACGACAAAGTGACCTAAACGTTCTTGCATCAACTTTCGCACCAACTTTACCGACCTTCTTTTCAACATTCAGTTCAACAGGTAGTCCATGACAGTCCCATCCGGGAACATAGGGCGCATCAAATCCGCTGAGCGTTTTTGATTTAAGAATCATATCTTTCAAAATTTTATTCAGTGCATGGCCACAATGCAAATGACCATTCGCATAAGGAGGGCCATCGTGTAAAATAAATTTAGGTCGCCCCATCCGCGCGCTTCTGATGTGTTCATACACTTTATTGTTCTTCCATTGAGCCAAACGCTCGGGCTCCCGTTGTGGAAGACTCGCCTTCATTGGAAAATCAGTATGCGGTAAATTTAATGTATCTTTATATTCAGCCATAGAACCACCCTCAACTACGCAGTAAATTGTGGAATCATCGCACGCGCTTGCGATATATCCAAACGGATTTGTGCGATTAACGCATCAACCGATAAAAAAGTTTTCTCTGATCGCAATGTCTTTAAAAAAGACACTTCTAATCGCTCGTCATACAGTGATTCATCAAAATCAAAAAAATGCACTTCTAAAACACGTTTAAACCCATCAACGGTGGGTCGTCGTCCTAAATTAGCAACACCATAATAAACCTCATTTGATTTGTTTTTTCTGGCAATGCTTACAAAATAGACGCCCGCTAACGCTGGATTTTGACGAGCAAGATGAATATTGGCAGTAGGGATCCCCCATTGACGACCGCGCGCATCGCCTCTCACCACGCGCCCTGAAATTGAATAGGGTCGACCTAAAAAATTTGAAGCTAAATCAAAATATCCATCAGCAAGGGCTCCTCTAATAGCGGTTGAACTAACGCGCGTATTATTTACACAAAAATCAGGGAATACAGCCACATCACAACCATTTAATCGCCCTAACTTGTCTAACAGTGTTTTATCCCCTTGTCGCGCTTGACCAAAACGAAAATCAGGCCCAATACAGATCATCCGTGAATGAAGAACTTTAAAAAGCAGATGTTCTGCAAATGCTTCAGCAGAAAGTGTTGCAATGGCATTATTAAAACGAAGACAATATATATAATCAACACCTAAGGTTTGAAAAATATCCCATTTTTCTCGCAAGGTTGTTAGTCTTGCTGGTGCAGCGCCTTCCTTCGAAAAATACTCATTGGGTTGAGGCTCAAAAAGCACCACAACAAACGGTAAATTGCGATGTATCGCTTCTTTTTTTAAGCGTGCAATTAACGCTTGGTGTCCACGATGAACCCCATCAAAATTTCCAATGGTGACAACTGACCCATTTTGGAGCGAAGAAATGGGTTGTGAACCACGCAATAACTTCATAAGCGACGTTACATCTTGATTAAATGAACAATTATACCGGCTTATTCTACGCAAGTAAAACGTCGCAAAAGCTTAAAAGGTGAAACAATAATGGATTGTGGTGCCGGTCACATGACTTGATGACCGGCACTACTACTCTTATAAGACCGGATAATCGGTATACCCTTTTTCTGTACCGCCATAAAATGTTGATTGATCAATCGCATTGAGAGCAGCATTGCGTCTAAATCGCTCCACCAGATCAGGATTCGAAATAAAGTGTCTTCCAAAGGCCACCAAATCTGCATAACCACTTGAAATCGCGTTAATTGCCATGTCTTGTGTATAACCATTATTGACCATCCACGCGCCTGAAAATTCTCGTCTTAAAGCCTTAAAATCGAACCCGTGCGCATCTCGAGACCCGCCCGTAGCGCCTTCAATCATATGAAGATAAGCAAATTTTAACCGACTTAACGCTCGAACCAACTCAAAGTAGAAAACAACTGGCGAACTATCCAACGTTCCATTTGCTGCATTCAACGGCGACAACCGTATCCCAACGCGATCAGCACCAATTTCAGCAATCACGGCTTCGGATATTTCAAGTAAAAACCGCATGCGATTTTCAACCGAACCACCATAACGATCGGTTCTCTTATTGGATTCATCAGATAAAAATTGCTGGATTAAATACCCGTTTGCACCATGAATCTCGACGCCATCAAAGCCAGCATTCATTGCATTGCGTGCGGCCTTACGATAGTCCTCAACAATTAAAGAGATCTCTTGCAACGTTAAAGCACGTGGCGTACTAATATCTGCAAATGTTCCATTTTCTATAAAAGTCTTTAAACCTGCGGGAATAAGAGCAGATGGTGCAACAGGAGCTCCGCCATTGGGTTGCAAAGATGGATGTGAAATACGTCCCACATGCCAAAGCTGTGCAAATATCAACCCACCTTTAGCATGAACGGCTTCTGTTACAAGCCGCCAGCCAGCAACTTGTTCCGGAGAATAAATACCCGGAGTCCATGCATAACCTTTTGCTGTGGGGGAAATCTGTGTTGCTTCAGAAATAATTAATCCGGCATCAGCACGTTGGGAATAGTAGGTCGCATTGAGCGCATGGGGTACATCACTACCATGCGTCGCTCGATTGCGCGTTAACGGCGCCATGACTATCCTGTTTTTTAATAACAGGTTATCTAAAGTAAATGATTCAAACAAAATCGATGACGCGCTATTCATTATGATAATCCCTGTTTCATAAAAACTAATGTAATGATGTCATTTTGCTAAGTGTCTAACAAGCCAATTCTAAGTTCGGTTGTAACGTGATTAAACAAGACTTGTCAACATGCTTCGAAAAAACTACAAAAAATGCAAAAAATGATCTTGCTTTGGTCATTTTGTGTGATATCATTGTTGATTATGAGTAACTCGAGAATATGATGAACGAGCAATGTGACGTAACGGTAACGCCAAAACTTCGAATTAGACGCTGGCTGAATATGGGGTTCCTTGCAGAAAAAACCGAACTTTTAGAAATCGCTTATCAAACATTAGACGCCAATGCAATGAACATATCAGAAGAGAGCCGACGTCAAATAGAAAATGACCTGTACGATTTCATCAAATTAGATGATGATGTGTCCTTAGAAACGGCCAAGACATTTATTAATCAATCTTTAGCGCAGCATGAAATGTTGTTACCCCCCTCGCTTTTTAAAATCAGTTAGCACGATACCCCATGACCCCAGGGGTTGCTGCTTATAGTGACAGACAGATGCCTTAATAAAATGTCATGTCATCTGTCCGTCACTATAAGTTCATTGTTTTTTCATTCTCAATTGAACATAATACATCGCAAACATCTTGTAACCGCTGAGTTTCATTTAGTGTTTTTAAGGACAATAATTGCGACTTCCATGAGCGAGCATGAGGCAGTCCGTGTGCAAGATTCAAAATAGGCTTGAATAAAATAGATAAGGGAACCCCCTCTTGCTTTACCGCATAAGCCATATAATCATCCAATAACAGCGCTCGAGATTTCAGCGGGTGATGACCAAAAATCGTATGATGTATTTTAGAAATTTGATAGGGATCATTGCACGCCAAACGTCCAATCATTACGCCATCAACCGTCTTTAAATGTTCATGGACCTCCTGCTCAGTTTGAATATTACCATTCATGACGACTGGAAGCTGCGGGAACTGCTGTTTTAAACGAACAACATATTCATAATGGAGCGGCGGAATAGTACGATTTTGTTTTGGACTTAAACCATGTAGCCATGCTTTTCTTGCATGCACAATGACCTTATCGCATCCTGCATCAATCAAAACACGCACAAATGCCTCAAAAAACTCATAACTGTCCTCGTTATCTATACCAATTCGAATTTTCGCCGTAATAGGAATAGAAACGACACGCTTCATCTGTAGTATACATTGAGCCACCAGATTGGGGTCTCGCATTAAACAAGCCCCAAACTGACCCGCTAAAACTTTATCGCTTGGGCACCCCAAATTTAAATTAACCTCCGAAAACCCACGATTTTCGGCTTCGATAGACATACGGGCCAAACCCTCTGGGGATGAGCCACCTACCTGGAGTGCAATGGGATGTTCCATCGGATCGAAAAAAAAAGTTCTTTCCGGTTGATGCGTCATCGCCCCAATGGTTTGCATTTCAGTGTAAAGCAAAGCCTCTGGCGCTAACATCCGCATGAAAACTCGAAAATGCGTGTAAGTCCAATCAATCATTGGTGCTATAGATAATGGTGAAATCAGCGGTGGCAAAAACATAAAAAACGAAACTCGATTAAAAGCTAATCATGTATTGTACTCCATATCTAATATTGTTTAAAATATGAAACACAAAATCACGCCAGGAAACACCCATGTCATTGCCTGAAAATGTTATCGAAACGGTTAAAAACTATCTGCTTACGCTTCAAAAAAACATTTGCAATGCACTCGAAACCCTAGATGGCCCAGGAAGGTTTGTTCAGGATAGTTGGACCCGCGAAGAAGGTTTTGGCGGTATGTCTTGTGTTCTTGAAAAGGGCAAAGTCTTTGAAAAAGCAGGCGTTAACTTTTCACATGTGACTGGACAACATTTGCCAGCATCCGCACTTGCTAATCGCCCAGAACTTGCCGGCGCTCAATTTACTGCCCTTGGTGTGTCGCTCGTAGTACACCCAGACAATCCCTATGTGCCAACATCACATGCCAACGTGCGTTTTTTCATCGCAACAACACCTGACAATAAGCACCACTGGTGGTTTGGTGGTGGATTTGACTTAACACCCTATTATGGCTTTATAGAGGATTGCGTGCATTGGCACCAAACAGCAAAAGACGCCTGTGATCCATTTGGCGAACACATCTACGCGGACTTTAAAGCATGGTGTGACCGATATTTTTATATTAAACATCGCAACGAACCCCGCGGCATCGGCGGACTTTTTTTTGATGATTACCATAAGCTGAATTTTTCGCACAGTTATGGCCTCATGCAAAGTATTGGCAATCATTTCATCAAGGCCTATGCGCCGATCGTGGAACGACGCAAAAAAATAGCTTTTGGACCCCGTGAAAAATCTTTTCAAAAATACCGTCGAGGTCGTTATGTTGAATTTAACTTGGTTTATGATCGAGGAACATTATTTGGACTGCAATCGGGCGGACGTACGGAATCGATATTGATGTCACTTCCACCTGAAGTGAGCTGGCAATATAACTGGGCGCCACAACTCGGTAGCGAGGAGGCAAGCCTCTATGCTGATTTTTTAAAGGAAAAAGAGTGGCTCACTTAAAATAAATCAAGCCTCTTCAAGCTGTTCAACTTCCGCCGTTATGCGAATCACTTCGAGGGCTTTTAAACCTTTATCGCCTGATTCAAGCACAAAACTTACAGTATCATTTTCATTCAGTGTTTTGAATCCAACACCTTGAATATCTTTATAATGAACAAAGACATCTGCGCCGTCAGCATTGATGATAAAGCCAAATCCTTTTTTCTCATTAAACCATTTGACCTGTCCGGTTACTCGATTAGACATTCCCTATCTCCTCTTTCATTTGAAATCATTCATCTTTAGCATACCAGTTTTTTCATCCATGTGAAGAGCTGATTTTAATTTAAATGAATTAATTCACGATGAAAATCAACATCAAAGTATTGATCAAAGTCTTCAAATGCATTGATCGAAGGCCAATCAGTACTGATGTCGCATAACCTAAACATTTCGGCTTTAAAAATAGGATGATGGTATTGTCTTAAAAATGAACCAACCTCATCTGTTGAATTGAAATTTTTAACAATCACCGTCGCGTTTTCTGTTAAATGAGATAAGTTTACACGTTCTAGAACATCGGCTGAGGTCTGTTTTTCTTCTGTTTTTGATTTAATCCAATTCAGCAGTACGGATTTTGGCTTAACGCATAAAACCTGCTGCCCAGCTTCTAGCGTTGATTCCATAACAACCACTTGCGCATGGAGCTCAAATTTAAAGCAACACAAGAAGTCTAAAAAACTTCCTTGAATATCTTGTGCATTAATCTCACCTAATATCCGTGTAATTTCATGACGAAACATCAAAACATAATTGCGCTCAATTTCGTCCAATAAAATTTCATCCGTTTCATGTCTTCGAATACTATAGGCTGTCATGTCTGCTCGTAATGCAGATAAAGAAGGTAAATCCAAGTCAGGGCGTTGTGCCTCAAGAAAGGATAAAAACACAGGTGTTGGTTTTAAAACTACAATTTCTCGCTCTACTGCATGCATGATGCTCTCCTTAAAAATTGTACACAGGATACAACGTTAATAGCTACATCAAACATCTAGCCCCTTTTTTATCAGAGACGAGCATCATCCTAACACTTATTTAAGTTTAATTACAACATGTCAACCAAAAATCTTTTTGATTTTGAATTTTCCAAAACGACAGACAAATATGTCAATTGACTAAGATCACCTAAAACTTGTTTTGTTTCGAGCGGATCTTTAAAAGTATGCTTGCTCGACTGTCAAATCATCTATACGGCACTATCAATGCTTAATCATGCCAAACCATTGCCATTTCTCTGTTTTTAGTGCACGATCAGTGTCTTATTGTTTAATATTTTGGAAAGAGGCCTTATGGCAAAAGAAGAACATTTAGAAATGCTTGGTACCGTCATTGATACACTCCCCAACACCATGTTTCGTGTTGAGCTTGAAAATGGTCATATAGTTACCGCTCATATATCCGGACGTATGCGTAAAAATTACATCAGAATATTAACTGGCGATAAGGTTAAAGTAGAACTTACACCTTATGACTTGTCCAAAGGACGTATTACTTTTCGGGATAAAAATTAACCTTAGAAATGAGAATACGGCGTCAAATCCAAGATTCTTGGATGGCCTTTCTCCAGAAAATTCACCCCATCTTTTTCCACTGTTCGTCCTATCCTATTCAAAGCATATCCAAATGACTGAGCAAACCGCTTAGATACATTTGGATATGCTTTCGCATCAACAACAACTAAAAGACCGTAATCTTCTCCACCACTGAATTGAACACTCGTTGGATCAAGCGCTAAATTAAAACATGCCATACTAAATTCATCTGTTTTTTGAATGTTCTCAAGCTCTATCTCTACTCCAAGGCCTGATGCCTTGCAAAGCTTACTTAAATCCGTATAAACACCATCAGACGTGTCCATCATCGCCTGTACGCTTGGCTCACTCGAAAACCATAGCCCTTCAGACACGCGTGCAGTAGGGGTAAGAAAAGCCTGTTTAAATGTATCAAATCCTTCTAAATTATCCTCAAGCGTTTTTAATCCAATATGGGCATATCCCAGCTGCCCAGCAACTGCAACAATTGCATGAGGTTTTGCATGTGTTCTTGCCTTCACTTGATGTGAGGAAGCCGAGCCTATTGCTGTAACACTGATAAACAAACCTTTTTGACTCGTTGTAGTATCACCACCGATCAAAGAGACGCCCGCCTTTAAACAAGCATCACAAAAAGATTTTAAAAACAAGTGAATCCATGTTGGTTCGTAAGATACAGGAATTGAAAGCCCTAACATAACATACTGAGGGGTAGCTCCCATGGCAGCAAGATCGCTTAAATTAACATGCAACGCTTTATGTGCTAATGCCTCTGGACTACAATAACGCAGCCTAAAATGAACATCTTCTACGAGCAAGTCTTTTGTAATAACCGTATGCGCATGATTTAACTCAGGCAAAACAGCGGCGTCATCCCCGATAAACTCAGGGAACGCATCCTTTAACATCTCAATGATACGACATTCATTCAGCATTAAGCATAACCCGCTGCTTTCCACGCTAAGATACCACCCTCAACATTATAAACATCAAGATTCGGGTGCTCAGCCAAAAGACGCTCGCAAGCCATTGCGCTGCGCTTTCCTGAGTGGCAATGAATCACAATAGTACTAAATTTTACTGGTAATTGTTCATACGAAAAAGTAGCCAAAGGCATCAGGTGTGCTCCTGGAATTGACATCTGAGCATGCTCCTCTGGCTCACGCACATCAACCAAGAATATATCACTCGCTTCCAATCTTTCTTTAAGTTCACTGACCATCATACTTTTCATATCGGTTTCCTTTTTTAAAGTTTCTTTGCAACAACTGTTGGGAACATGCCTTGCGAATCATATATGATATCATAGACACAAAATCCAGCAGCTTCTAATTGCTCATGAGTCTGATGTTCTGTTCTAAAAACCTGCCAATTTACTTCAATAATGTCCGTAAAAATTGCTTTTTGTTTAAGGACGTCTTTCGCATTATAATTTACCCACGACGACTCTGATGAAGCCTGTGGGGAAGGCGTTAAAAAACTAGTAATCAATACCCCTCCGGGTTTTAATGCATGATAAAACTGCTGATATAAACCAATGACTTTTTGATCATCGGGTTCATAAATATTAAGGCCATTACTGGTGATAAGGTCGTATTCATTGTTGCATTCTAGGTGCCAAGCATTTTTACGAATAAATGAAACATGATGAGGATCATGTCGTACTGAGTTATCGAATGCCAAATCAAGCGAATGTTGATCTAAGTCAATACCGACCAGGGTATAATGCTCAACCGCCGTATAATCAAGTGATAATAAATCATCCATTAAGCCACAAGGAACGGATAAAAATTTAATATCATGTTTAACATAAGTCTGAAGTATATTTTTAAAAATCAGGTATCGTTCTTGGGTAGCTTTGATCACAGGTGCTCTATTCAGCATCCATCGTTCCAATCGGCAAAGGCCCTCTTTTTTTAAACCATTGAGTATCGCGTAAGCTGTCCAATATCCATTTAACCCTTTGTTTAACAGCAAAAACCTACCCCATTCAAAAGACGACAACTCAAGCAACAGTTCATTTTCATCCTCGAGTGATAAAACGAGCTTATCTTTAAATTTTAAACGATTTTGATATAACGATAAATCAAACGGTTCATGTGCACCATGCGAAATTAACTGATTCCTTGGCGCTGTAGCCATAATAAGCCTCCATTGATTTATATTTTCATTAAAGAATAAACGAAATTTGTCTAGAACACGATAATTACATACACTCCATTGATGACATAACAAAAACCGTGAGAAGAAAGCATGAATTTTATATTAGATCAACGCATCGCTACCAGTTGCAGGCTACTTGGGGAGTGGCCTTTATCAAGTGTTTTATTGAAAAACAATGCACATTATCCATGGCTTATTTTAGTACCACGCACGCCAGGCATTCAAGACATTGATGAATTGTCACGAGACCACCGCATCATATTAATGGATGAAATCTGTTTTATATCATCTATTGTTCGATCGCAATTTAATCCGGATAAAATCAATGTGGGGGCATTAGGAAACAAAGTTTCACAATTGCACATTCATATTGTTGGTCGTTTTAAAACTGATCCGCTCTGGCCAGAGGGGATTTGGCAGTCTGGTCAGCCAGAGGAACCTTACCCACAGGATGAGTATGAACGACTAAGTTCACATCTGGCTGGTTTACTATCTAGTCCATTTGACTTGAAAAGACATAATCCATCTACATGATGCTTAGGCAAAGGTGATGATGCTTGTTTAACTTGGTTGCTTTGGCCAAACGTTGAGAATAAACTACCATACGTTGAACCTACAGTAACCGTTTGTTTTTTATAAGGCTCTTTTAACTCAACAAGGCCTAAATCCAGTAACATGAGTCGTGCCATAGCCCTAATGTTAGGGTCAGATTTGCTCAACGGATATAAGTCTTCATCAAACAGCAGGTCTGTATAAGCTTCAGGATACATGGAATTGCACCAATCTTTAAAGATCAAATGAAGTTTTCCCTGTCCATCAACTGCTGCATTAATTAAACATTCATCGTTATAATAATCAGAAAAAAGAGGTTTAGTTTTAGGGCCGCCATACGCCTTTTGAATGAGCGGCAAGAAGATATAGGTATTAACATAATCTTCTACAATGGCATATAAACCTCTTGCACGTTTAGACAATGATTCATTTTGTAAATAAAAGAATGCACCATAATCTTTAGCAAAAAACTCATACGCATGATAATCATTTTTATCTTTAAGCAATAAATAACCAACATCCATGGTGACACCATAGTATTTTTGTATACAGGGTCTCATCGCATAATAATATTTTTTAAATTCATCTTCCCGAATAGACTGCGCGGCCAATGCTGCTTTTTCTTTTAACGCAAGAGGCTCTGCTTGATACACGTGTAAATGAAATAAATCTGCGAATGTTTCTAAATACATACGATAACAATGAGACCCCGTTCGAATAGCTATGGTCAACAACATCGATTGCTTTTTTTCTTGATCCTTTAGTGAGAGAATATGCTCCAAAATTAATTGAGATTGCCCAACAAGGGTATTGATTTGCTGGTGATTCAATGCCTTATAGGATGGATTTTGTAAACGTGCTACAACCAACTGCATTTCATTTTTTAAATAAGCAATTTTAACTTCAATGGGATCCGTGTTTGGCGGTAATTTCAGTGCAACACACTGTTCAATCAATGTTTTTTCATTAAATTTATCATGAATGGCCATTTCATTGTTTATAAGTTCACGCAACACTGGATCTTTAAAATTCAAACCATGAACTAATTGAGGGTATTGATTAAAATCAATCTTTTTTGCTTTTCCTAAGATCCTATCCGTGATCACAGAAGCCGCTCTGAAATGATCAAACGTGACACGAATAGACGTATTTTGAAAGTCACTTAATAATCGCAGCAACTGAGTTTTATCAGATGGTTTCTTTAAAGCTGTTTTATCAAAGGTGCATTCAAGTTTTTTTTGTGTCATCGAAAATTGAGCCGAGGCACTCTTAACCCCGCGAAGATGTGTTCGGAGCGTGCCAGGGGAAATGAGACAAATTCTGTGTTGAACTAAGTAGCTAAATTAGCTTGCCAGACACACCTCCGATTGTCCAGATTTATTTTCTATTTCACTTGATTGTGGTGGATTAATATACACCGCTTTCGGTAGTTTTTTGAG
>CANNJI010000017.1 GCA_947504875.1 Legionellaceae bacterium | reverse complement strand
GAAATAATAAATAAAATACGTTCGTGTTTATCTGGTGCATTGCTTGCCATTTCTTTAACCGTATCAAGACATGTTAGCCATTGTTTTTCACTTAAGCGCATGACTTGTGCCTGATGCTGATGTTTTTGAATGTATTTGTTTTTTTGCTTGATCAGGGTAATCGGGTTAAGTGTTACTTTTTCCTCTAAAGCCAAGTAATTATAAAAACTGCTGAGTATCGTAAAAATTTCACGAATTGCTTTTTGTGACAGCTGATAATCTTGTTTATCTGGTTTCAATCCATTTTTATGAGAGGCTTTACTGATAGTAACAACAAAAGGGCGCCATTCAGGATTGGGAATACGCTCACCATTGCGCGTAATAAAACGTGATACTTTTTTAAACCCAATCCAAGATTTGGGTGGATCAAGACAAAATTGAATATAGTTTTCTATGTCTTGTCGTCTTAAATCCAGCAATGATTTTTTCTCAATTAACCAAGCCCATTGAATAAGTCGCTCAACTTCACGGCGATACGATTCAAATGTAGCATTGTTATTGTCATACTGTTTTAAAAAATCGAGACAAAATATTAAGTCATACGGTGCAAATAATGGCGAAGAAAAGGTTTCCCAATTTTTTTCTTTAATATGCTGGCAGGTGTCTATTAATGGTATAGGCGTTGTTATACTCTTCATAGATGATGCCCTTGATTTTTCAATCAGCCAATTTTATCATTTTATTCCAAAATTATCCTTTTGGATAAAGAGATAAATTAATTTACTTTAGTAAAGCTATATTTGCTGTTAATACAGAAATTTCAGCCGTATCAAAATCCCCATCATCAGTAACTAACTTTAATTTTCTTTTTTTGCACAGTGCAGTTAAGACCTGGTCATTAAAATCAAAATTTCCTGTTTTAAATTCATCAAGCAAATCATCCATTGCTAATGTCTCAAAATCACACTCAATTTGTATACAATGTCGCAGAACACGCTTAACATCCGCAACAATATCAGAAGCAATAGCCTGAAATTCCGGGCTTTGTCTAAAGCGCTTAAATGATACTTTGGAGGATATTAAATCCTGCCTGATTCTGGCATATCTATTAATAAATTCTGAGACAATTAAGGCATCTATATAGATATGACTTTTTGCCTGTAAAATTTTGTTAAACGCTTGGGAATATATACCCACTTTGGGGTTATTTTTCGGCGATTGAGGACCATAAAGAAAAAGCCAGATATTAGTGTCTAATAATAGCTGATCTGAGGATTGAAAATTGTATTGATTAACGGCTTCAGCTTTTTTCTTCATTATTATCTTCTAAAACATCACGAATCACCTGATCAAATTTTTGCGGATCAGCAAAATATAGTTTTGCTGTATCAACAACACGTTTCAATAGTGCTAAGTCATCTGGTTGCATATCTTCAACATTAAGCAAGGAGCGTATTTGATCTTCATTAAATATGCCATATAATTGACCGATTGCGGCGTTTAAAAAAGCTGAAGTGAGTATGGTGACATGACGAAATGAAAGTATAATACTATGTCCATCTTTCAAAGCAGGAGAGAGACGATCGTAAATTTTTTGACCATCGCTAGAAGCCACACATAATGGGCTACCAACCACCTCAAAAACAGACATTGTTAAACTTTTTTTCATTATAAAACCCTTAAAATATATCCGCCGCCGTTACTTCTGTAGACAATTTATATGATGAAGTATCATCTGTATTAATTTCAACATTTACTACGGTTCCAGGAAACGGCTGACTCAATTGAATGGTTTCAATTTTCTTATTCTTTCTCATCCAATATCCATATTCTGACACAATTTGAATGCAACCACCATTCAAATCAATAAACTCACCTAGCAGTTTCAGCCCTAAGCCACCCGGAACTGAGCCCCGTTTAGTTGTGTTATTACTTGATGTAGCCCATATAATTGACTGTTCTGGAGTGAGATCAAGCCCAATAGACTCCTTGATATTTTGACGAAATCCAATCCCCAAATCAGCCACAGAAAAATCAAGCCGATGACGCTTAGGGAAAAACTGACCACCGGTAAAAATACCCAATTTAGTGCGTGAATGTAATACCGCATTACTAAATATCTCAAAAATACTTTTTTGAAACTTCTGTTTTAACATTATTGACATGGCTGGAATTTCAGACCGATGTATAAATTCACTTTCAATATACTCTGCAAACGAACGATCATCCTTAACATCAAAACGACGATAGGATATAGTTGTTCCCCAACTATCAGAAATCTTTTCTTGTCCATAATGACTAAGAAATCCATTTTTTGATAATACATTTTCAACTCTTGATGACATATTGGTTAGTTTAACTGTATTAACATTATCTCCTAACCGATAAAGAACAGCGCCAAATGCTACACACATATCCGCATCAAACCAGAGTGTATTTTTCATATCAATTTCAATATTACTAAATACACAATCTTTGGCTTGAGAATACAGGACAGCCAAGGCTTCAAAGCCTGTCTTATCATGTCTAATTTCTGAAAGAGAAAATTTCAACTCGGTCTCCCAAGCAATCAAAAAAATGGGGTTGATGCTCGTTCAATTGTGATGCCATTATTATTAAATTGTAACACGTATTCAGACGGCAGCGGGCGCTGCAAAAAGTTTTAATTACCAATAATACTAAATTTTCAGGCCCCTGTAAATTACACCAGTAGTGAGGGCTATTGGACTTATAAAGAACTTCCTAAGGGGATCCTGCTCAGCTTTAACATCAGGTATAATTTATTTTATATTAAGGATTATTATAATGAAATTCAAAATTTTTGGATAAATACCTCAAGCAATAATAAACTCGATACAACGGAGCCATTTGAAATACTAATCAATGAGATAAATATGAATTCATTAAAAGAATACTATGATAATGATTTTCCAACGACATTAAAATTAAATACAACCCAGTCTATTAACATAGGTGGAGAAATAATAGCGACCTTGCATATGGATTTCACCACTAATAGTAAATTTGTTTCCTATTATGTTTCAAGCAATGAATTAGATTTAACAGTTTTTAAAAAATTTTTACTAGACACTAATGCTGTAATAAATTCATTAAACAATTACTCAATACATGGAGGATTGTTTTTTGAACCGCAAAGAAATGCTGAACAGTTAATTTTCACGAAAGTTTTATATATATATTCGAACACCTTCTTTAATGAACTTGAAAAAAAATCTTATATTGTAGATGGCCAAGAAAAAGGCTTAATTATTATTATTCGAGATAAATTTTATATGGATAAGCGTAATGAACTAGAAAAACCTAGAGCTTTTATTTCACATGATTCTCGTGATAAAAAAGAGCTTGTAAGACCTTTGTGTGAAAGATTAAGAACTCTTTTATGCACTGTATGGTATGACGAATTTTCTTTGAGAGTTGGGGATGACTTAAGAGAAAGTATCGAACAAGGAATAAAAAAATGTAATAAGTGCATTATAGTTTTATCGCCTGATTTTTTATCTAATACTGGGTGGACAAGAAAAGAATTTGAATCAATTTATCAAAAGGAGGTAATGGAAGGAAGAACATCTATTTTGCCAATTTGGCATAATGTTAAAAAAAATCAGGTGTATGAATATTGCTCTAGCCTAACAAATGTATTTGCTCTCAATTCATCTGAAGGAATAGAGCCTTTAGCAGATAAAATTTACAATGTATTAATGAATCCTAGGCAATAGATCCCTTCCATTAATAACATGATTTGTTAAAAATCACCTTAAAACAGCCACACACAAATCAATAGCAAAATAATACTCGCCCTGCCTATTTTTCAATTCCAAATCTTCAAGCCATAATTGTAAGTCTTTCGCATCGAAAACCGCTTTAGCACCATCAATCAACATATCAGCCATCAAAAAACCATAATTTCCAGGCTTAAATTCCCGCTCAACCATTCGCCACGTTTTACAAATTGCTCTATTCTTAAAAACACTAGCCTCAATCAAGCCTGGAATTTTACGACCCATTTGTCCATCACAGTGAGCCTGCCATGCTTGTTGTGTATCTGCAAAATGGTGCACTAATTTACGAGTTAAATCTTTATATTGGCTGTTATAAATTGCAGAATCAAAATCATGATGAGAAAGCACAAACACACCACCAGACGTTAAGATCCGATCAAAATCGTTAATGAACTTAATTTTATCATCAACGCACTCAAGCACGTTGTGGCATATGATTTTGTCAAATTGATTTCCATGAAGTTCACCTGGATTGACGCAAATTTCTGGAATAACAATCCCCTTATCAATAGCATCAGCAAAATTCGATTGAATCTTTTCAACCATGTTTTTGCTGGAATCCACAGCAAAAATTGCTTTTGGTTGATTAGGCATTGCAAGTAGCAACTCGATAAAATCACCTGCGCCACATCCATAATCAAGGATCTGTGCGTTAGTGATATCACCTAGCTCGTCTATCAGCTGTTTTTTATGTGTGATTACTTTTATCATAATTAATCGCCTTGCGATGTCAGAGTTTAAATATCAATCAAATTAAAAACCTTCATAAACGCAGGTTTACGCGCATGTTCTTTGCGTAATAACGCAAAATATTCATCCGTTGTTGAATAGCTAAGCCACGATTGAACATCAGCACCTATTTCCTTTGATTTCTTAAGATAACCTATAGCATAGTCATAATATTTAGATTGAGCCCGATCGAGAATAGATTCTGCTAAACGTCGATAAATTAAAATAGCTTCTAAAGGATAGCCTACCTTCATAAAATGCTTCGCTATTTTTTTAAGTGAATTGTAATGTAGGCCATCTAATGACTCATATTGATTACGAAGGGCCAAAGCAGCTTGATCGGGTTGTTTCAAATCATTCAACATGGTGATTGATGTAATTAAGCTAGCGTTGTTCAATGCAAAGGTGATTGCATCCGTTCGCGCCTGTTGTTTCTCTGTGTCAGAAACCAATCGTTCAATATACGCTTGATAATAATCCAAGTTATTACGAGTAACAAAACCTCGCCAACGTAATTTTTGAGCCGTTTCTTTGTTCCCATCTAACTCATGAAGTTCTATCAATAGGTCTAAACTATCACGGCCATAATGATTGGTGTCATCTATGGTTTCAAGTAATGCAATGGCTTCTTGATAACTCCCGCATTTAATCAATAAACGAGCAACATCCAATTGATCTGAGGGTGTTTCTTTATGGCCTGTTAATTGAAATACCGCTCTTAAAGCTTCGGGAGATTGGCGTAAAATAGCAATGTCGCGTAACGCATGCAATATCAAATACTCTCGTGTAACTTGATGCTGATTCGCTTTAACTAATGCTTCAAGTTCATCCAGACCATGACGTTGCAATGCATCTGTGCATGCAGGGATAATTTCATCCGTTAATCCAAAATCATTCGTTAAAAGATAATGCCAGATGCGCTCAGCCAAAAGGTTTCCATCAAAATCAGGTAAACATGCCCATGCCTTCCCCCATAATGTGACCGCATAACGAAACTCATCTCCAATAGAGCCATTTGAATCATCACAACGATTCATGACTTTTTCACCTTGGGACATAAAGGCATCTAATATTTTAATGGCATAACTTGAATAATCGGGTAACAGGTTATTTTCAACGCTTGATAAAATATATGCGAGTCCTCTCGAAAAATCTGATGATTCACGCCAATCAATAAATCGCTTGGATCGGCTTATTGATTTAATATCCGTTTGTAATTCTTTAACTACTACATCCGGTGAAAGGCTATTTGACATTGAACACGCTCATGTTTTTCTCTATTTTAGATGGTTATATTTTAGCATTCCGCTGTCGGGATGAGTATAGCTTGTAGTGACTTGGGAACGAGGTCGCGATTGGGCATTATCCATCGCCCATATGTTTCTGTATTATAAAAATACAACCCCTGTTTTAGTTAGACTTGCGAAGCGAATGATAGAGCATGTGCTACAGGAAGGAGACGTTTAAGTTACACATATAATATTTCTGTTAATTTTTTAAAATAAGTTTCATCACAACCATCTTCTAAAGCCCAAATCCATGCTAGGACGGCTTGAACATAGCACCAATCAACTATTCGATCCGCTGGTATTTTAAGAGTTTCGGCAAATTGAGTGATGCGCCGATTAATAATGCCTAATGCATCATGATGCGCGAGCAATTGTGGTATAGGATTGCGAACAAAAGCCGCCACTTCATAAGCGGGTTCTCCAATGACACCTTTTGGATCGATGACAATCCAATCATTGCCATTCTGTGTTATATTATCATGATGCAAGTCTCCGTGGAGCAAAACGTGAGGACTGGAAGTTGCAAGTAGTTTATCACGCAGCTGACGCGCCTTAAGTAAATAATGAATGGGGATGTTAAAGTCTTGATCCAGCACCAAAAGCCAATCCTTAATCTGAGGTAGCCCATGATCGCGAGGTATCGGTGCTTGGTGTAATCGCTTTAAACAGTCACACGTGATATGAACGGCGTCGATATCTTTTTCTGAAAAATATGACTTTAAAGAAACTCCTGGAACAGCACGTTCGAGCAATAACATCCCATCATTTTCCATCAATACGTTAACCACACCAAATCCTGCAACAGATTTCAGAGCAAAGGCCTCTCGTTTTAAGCCATCTATATCAAGTCCTAATTTTAAGATAATAGGCTGTGAATTTTGAAAACCAGACAACACATAATTATAACTTAAATTCTTAACGGGCTTTAAATGCGTTAATCCATGTTGCATTGCTATCTGTGCGATTAACTCAGATAAATTAGAAAGCCATTGTTTCCCTTTGTCAGGAGATAAAGCGATAATATTTTTTTCTAGCTCTTTCATGAGCAGACTTCCTCAATGGTCAACCGGGAGAACAACTCATTTTAGCACCATCATTCTGTTCAAGCTGATGCTGATAAACCTCTTTTATCTGATCATTCAACGATACTCGAAAACAAACGTAATTATGTCCGCCCACAAATTCATGGAAATTAACCGGTATCTTGTGTTCCCTCATTTTCTCACATACATGACGAACAGTAATTGTTTTAGAAAATATATTCAAATTCAATTACCAATGCCTGCTTTGTTCATCGTCCCTTACTGAACTATAATTAATTCATACTTCATGCCATAGGTTAAAATGAATGCGTATAAAATCATCCTGGCAAGACGACAAAGTCTTACAGTCCATCGTTAAAGAATTACAACTAACCCACCATTGCCACACCATCATTCTTTATGGCTCAAGAGCCCGTGGCGATTTTAGCAAAACCAGCGATTATGACGTTGCGGGCATTACTACTTCCGGTGATAAAAAGTGGATTGCTCGTTTTGATGAAGAAAATCAAGTTTTCCACGATATTTTTATATTTCCTGAAGCAGAGCTCACAACGCCACTTGCTTCACATTTGCAAATGACGGATGGTATTGTGCTCTGCGATCATCAAGATTTCGGAAAAAAATTATTAGAAACATTGCGACACATGGCTACCCTTCCCGAATCACTCTCTGCCGATGAAATCGCATCACGAAAAGTATGGTATCGTAAAATGCTTGCACGCGCCGAAGTTCGAGATATTGAGGGAAAATATCGTCATATTTGGGTCATTTTCACCATTCTTGAAGACTATTTTTCTTTTAAACAACAAAGGTACCATGGACCTAAGAAAGCATTCCAATATTTAGCCAAGCATGACCCAAAAATACTGGCATTGTTTGATAACGCCTTGTCAGATACGCAAAATGTTACCAATCTGAAACTATTAATTGAAGCAATATTATAGAGAGAAATTATGACGACGAAACCACAGCTTACCTTTGAAACGACTAGTGACACCACCTTACAAAATCCATTCATCATCCGTCATGCAATAGCTAATGATATTGAGTCCATGGTTGCCTTATCCAGGTTAAAACGTCTTAATTATGAAAAAGCACAACCACAATTTTGGCGACAAGCTCCTGATGCAGAAAGTCAACAAACCACCTGGTTTAATCAATTACTCAAACAAGATGACCATTTTTTATTTGTCGCAGAAGCTAATAAACATATCGTCGGTTTTATTATTGGCCGCCTCAGAGAAGCACCAGAGGTTTATCGACCCGGTGGTCTTACGTTAGAAATTGATGATTTTTGTGTTGAATCACCCGCCCAATGGACTACGATTGGCGGTTCATTGCTTCTTGAACTAAAAACCCATGCTAAATCCAAGGGAGCCGTTCAGCTTCTTGTGGTTTGCGGAGCACATGACGCACCTAAAGCAAAATTCTTACAAGATCATCGCATTGTGGTTGCATCAGAGTGGTATGTAGGAACTATTGTATGACATCAAAAATTCAAATTATACCAGCAAGCATCGAACAACAATCCGTCATTGCACAACTTTACGAGCTATACACCTACGAGATGACCGATTTAGGGGGCTAGACAAATTAAACTTTACGTTTAATCAATGATATCGGTATTTCAAAGTCAGAATATTCCTTTTATTTTTCAAGCATAGACCATTACTATAGTCTGGATGAAAACGGACGATTCGAAGCTACAAATTGTAGGACGTAAGTATATCAGTTTGCACGCTGTATTAAGTGAGTGCGTCCTAAAATTATGGTCTGCAGCTGAGCTCTCAAATTACCACCAAATTCCATACGTTTACATAATAGTACAATAAGAGTGCGGCCTGACATAAGAAACACGGCCATCTTCTCTATCAATGTAATTTTCGGGCCTATCATATGGATCATCATGAAATGCTTCTTGTATTGATTTATCTGATGAATTTTTGATGCTGTTTTTTTCTACTGTTATCTTAGAACCATGCCAGTAAATCTTGATTCGAGGAGATATTTCTATTGCATTAACTACTTCTGCAATGGGTTTACCTTTCCGATATCCATCAGAAAAAATTGACCAATAGATTTCTGGGTTTTCTGTATTTTCAGCATACTCATTATATTTTTTAAAATCGAATCCTGACGAAAAAATATAATTTATGAGGTTTTGTAATTGATCACGCTCACCATGATCATTATCTGCTGTTTTAAAAATAGGGAACATACTCAACCGCGCTTTTTCTGATAGATTTAAAAATTGCGGAATGGTGACGAACTTTCTAGAGAGGGCATATAAACCTGTTGAGCTAAATAAAGTTTGATAGCTCAAACCTTCTTGTAATTGAGGGGAGTTAATATATTCAGAAAAAGTGAAAGCACCAATTTTGTAGTAATAATCCATATCCGGTTGAGTTAGAAACCAGTGTAGATATTCTAAATTAATATTTGTTTCGGCTAAATGAGATTCAAGAACCCCCTCTTTATCCATTGCGGATTTAATGGCCGGATGACTGCACAATGTTGATAAAGTTAATCTTGGTTTGAGGTTTGGTTTTGAACCTAATTCAAAAAATGAAAACATAATTTTCTCGACGATTTTAAATGGCATCATTTAAACACAAGGGGTTAATTTTGTCCAGAACATGAGGCCAGGAAAATTAAAACCTACGTTTAATCTTTTAAGTTTGGCCGAATAGTGTAGTTCCATTCACCATGGAATTCCATCCGTTCAAGATTGATAGACATAAACTCAGCTTCTGATATTTTCCTTCCTTTCATGTACTTTTTTTGTCTACTTTTGTTTTTATTATCAAGCCAGTTGAGGTTGTTGTATTTCCAATTAATTTCACGATTGTTTGCAAGTTAGCGAGAGGTGTTGCTCGCCAATTTAGTGATATTTGGCAAAACATTTTGTGCTCTATTTTATTCCATTTGCTGGTTCCTGGTGGAAAATGACATACAGTGATTGCTTTGCCGAGCTCATTGGCTAATTGCTGTAGTTCGTACTTCCAAAGCCTCACTCTATATCCATTAGAACCCCCGCAGTCAGCGGTAATCATGATGTCCGTAGCATTTTTGTAAATTTTTTTTCCCATTTCGTACCACCACCGACGGATACTTTCTACGGCAAACTCCGCCGTATCGCTACTGATGCCAACACTCACCCACCCTTTATTTTCTGTCACATCATAAACGCCATAAGGCGCTGCTTTACCAAGCTTTTTATCAATGAAGTCATATACATTGACATCAACATGCTCGTCTTTGGGGCTCCATTCTTTGCCATTGTTTTTAAATTCACCAATATTTTCTTTCTTTTTGGTGTCAACCGATATCATTGATTAAACGTAAAGTTTAATTTGTCTAGCCCCCTTAGATACAAAGGTGCTCCCTTGAATATAAAACCGTAAAGGTTTGTTCGCCCACTCTTTTGCATAATGCACGCCAATACGTGGGACTTCCATAATATGCGCAGTATAGCTTGTAATGACGCCAGATAAAGCGTGTATAATCCATTAGATATCATTTTGAAAAAAAATACCTATGACAAAAATGCATGAAAATGAGTTTGACATCGACGAGAACCTTGTACGCTCTCTTCTTAGTAGCCAATGTCCACAATGGGCTAATCTGCCTATAAAAGCTGTTCCCTCAAGCGGCACTGGCAATGCACTTTTTCGTTTAGGCGACGAGTATGTGATGCGCCTTCCTAGGCTGGATGGTGCTTTTGCAAATATCACCAAAGAATACGAGTGGGTACCAAAAATTGCAGAATTGGTGAACACTCCTCTCTCTGAACCATTCTTTAAAGGCCAGCCTAATCATGATTACCCTTCCATTTGGACCATTGTAAAATGGAATGAAGGCTATAATCCAGATTTTGAACAAGAGCATGAGTATGCGTCTCTTGCCAAAGAGCTGGCTTGCTTTTTAAATGAATTACATGACATCAAGTTAGCTAATGGCCCTCTTTCTCGACGTGGAATTGCTCTAAAAGAACTTGATGCAGAAACAAGTCAAGCTATCCGTGCGCTGCAAGGGGAAATTGATGGTCCGTTGATCACGACGTTATGGAATAAATTATCGAACACACCCTCTTGGCATAAAGATCCCGTATGGATACATGGTGACTTGTTGCCAGGAAATATTTTAATTCAGAAGAATCTCTTGAGCGCCGTCATCGATTTTTCAGATGTAGGTATTGGCGATCCTGCTTGTGATTGCATCATTGCTTGGAGCTTACTGAATGCAAATTCAAGAAAAATTTTTAAAGAGTCTTTGAACAACATGGATGACCATACATGGGAACGCGGTCGCGGTTGGGCATTATCCATTGCCCTCATTATCTTACCGTATTATAAACATACAAATCCTGTTTTCGTACGCCTTGCAAAACGCATGATAGAGCAAGTATTACAAGAAGAGCTCTTTTAAAGCACCTGTTTAGAGTGTTGCTCTGCTCCGAAGGCATATCATGTCCAGTCTCTCAATCATCTTCTAAAAACCAAGCAGGTATTTCTCGCTTTGTCCATTGTGCCAAATGCTGTTTACGTGCTTTGTGATACTGCCGATACGCTCTCACAGGATCCGTTTGTCTAAATTCATCAGGCAAGACCTGTGGTCTCTCAGTTAAACCAAGATCAATGATAGTTGGATTTTGAAGAGCCTGAATCACATCATATGATTTATGATTTTTTTTGTGATTAAAGCGATATTTATATTCTTCATTGAGTGCACCAGCCAATTGCTTTAACCACAACCAATTCGATAAAGAGTGATTGGCCCATAGTACGCAAGGATGGTGCAAATGTGTTGGTTTATACGGCGCTTTGATATGATGCATCCATAGGACTGAGCATAGAATTTGCGCAGATTCTAAAATCATTTTAATCACATGTTTATCGCAATGATAGCGTGCGCATTGAGTGATATCTGAATCCAAATAAAAAATATTCATAAGTTACCGTTGCAAATATACATCGGGATTTTTTAAATCGATGAACACGTGTTATCTTGTAACTTACACCGCTATTCACCTAGAGTATACATGAATATTTTAATTGCCGGCGCCTCTGGATTTATTGGGCATGAATTAGTTCACGCATTAAAACATGAACATCAAATAACTGCTTTAGGACGAAATAAATCCATTTTATTACGTGAGTTTTCAAATAATATAACGTGTTGCACCTGGGATGAGCTAGCGGCATTAGATGCCAATCAATTTGATGCCGTGATCAATCTTTGCGGAGCAAATATTGCTGCATCCCGCTGGAATAAAAAAATAAAAAAGCAACTCATTGATTCACGCGTCAGTACGTGTGCAATACTGATTCAGTGGATAATGAAATATCAAGCCAAGCCTCATTTTATTTGCGCTAACGCCGTGGGTATTTATGGTTTACAAGATAACAATGACCTCAATACTTTCGATGAAAATAGTCCAATTGACTTCGATCATCCACGTGATTTTTTAAGTGAAATTGGGACTCGATGGCAAATGGCACTGCAACCGGCCATTGATTATGGGATTCCAGTGACATCAACACGATTCGGTGTTGTGTTGCAAAAAGGACAAGGCATGTTGAAGAAATTATTCCCTAGTTTTTATTTTGGACTTGGTAGTATTGTGGGGGATGGGAAACAGTGTATTTCATGGGTTCATATTGATGATGTAATCGGTGGCATTAAGTTTCTATTAAATAATCCCACACTAACAGGCGCTTTTAATCTGACCTCACCCTACCCTGTTAATCAAGCGCAATTTGCGCATGAATTCGCAACATGCTTACATCGTCCATTGTTTCTTAGAATGCCTGCATTTGCTATTCGTCTGCTATTTGGTGAAATGGGGGACTGCTTATTACTCAAAGGACAATGTGTGTTGCCAAAGAGAATACTTGAAGCGGGATATTCATTTCAATATCCGAAATTAAATCAAGCGTTACAGCATGAATTTAGAAAGTAGCAAATACTTGAGCATAGTAACTAATGTACGTGCTAATCACATAAAGAATATTAGTTGGTTTCATTACGTACTGCCGGATAATAAGCTCGAGAATTAGCATTCTCTTTACCAATCCGATCGCGAAGCCGCAAAAAAGGAGCTTCTATGCAAGTATACATTGCACCACCACTGGCAATACTTACAACTATAGTTAGTGATATAGCAAAAATGCTAGATGCTTCTATCCCAAATTTAGAAAGTTGAGAGCAAACAATCACACTGAGAGGCTTGTGAATTAAATAAATTGCATATGACCAAACGGCTAAAGTTGCGGCTCCAGGTATTTTTACCCTATGTAAATAAGAATTTGGGCATAATGCGGCAAGAGTCAATGCAGCAAAACTAATTCCTAATAATGGATAACCAAAGGCAATCATAAACAGACTGTAACGATGGTGGATAAACAAATAAGAGGTAATACAACTCCCTATGACACCAAGCAACAAAATTAAATTACCTTTTTCGATAATTTTCATCCAGATAGCTTTGTGAAAATCATGTAACATTGCAATTGCCACACCAAAAACAAGCTCGTCTAAACGACAAAATGAACAATAATATATTGTCGTGTAATAGAAAGCATGGGAATTATTGTTCATATTATGCGTGTAATATATCCAAAGAGACCCTCTTAGAATTATCCCAGCACATAGTAATCCTAATAAAGTAATCCAGCCGTAATGTGTAGACTTCTTATGTATGCAAACTAACGACAACAATGGCAAGATTAAATAAAACTGCTCCTCAACACAAAGCGACCAAGCATGTGAAAACGCAGTCCCTGTATGAAGGCCAAAATTTTGAGTGAATGTAAGAAATTTCCAGAGCGGCGATAGAATTTCTTGTTCTCTAAAACCTGGGACGCAAAAATAAATACTTAAAATAAACAAATAATTGGGTAGTGTCCTCAGCAGCCGTCGAAAATAAAAAACTTTAAATGAAAATTTCTGATGATTAGCAAGTGGTAAAAAAATTTGATGCCCTATCAAATAACCGCTTAATACAAAAAATAAATCAACACCGATCCATCCAATATCACTTAAAAAACCAAAGGTTGGCTTATGACTCACAAAACACACATAGTGATACATAAATACTAAAATAATGGCTGACGACCTTAAAACATCAAGTCCATGCACTCGGCTACTACTTTCTTTTGTCATTATCAAAATGTCTCCATTTTTAGCCCTAAAAATCCGCTTCAGAATAAGCATAAAAGATTAATCAACTAATTTCAGTGAAAACGGACTAAATCTCGTATGCGTATCATAGTAATCAACTTTATCCGCCTTTTTTAAATAAGAAACCAAAGCATACGTCACCGGTAACATCAGAAATTCATACCCCAGCTTAATCAAATATTGAGTAAAAATGATTTGCCAAATTATTTCATGCGGCATCACGTTCCAAAAAGCGATATTACAAAAAATTACATTATCAATGGCAACACCAATCACGGTGCTGCTCATGACTCGTAATGAAAAATAACGACCGTTGGTCAATACCTTGAGTTTAGCGAGCACTGTCGAATTCATAAACTCACCAAAGAAATACGCTACTATGGACGCAAAAAATATACGTGAAGAGCCCTCAAATATCAGCGCATAAGCCTGATTGCCGTGATGAGTATTTGTATCCCACATGGGCGATACGGGTAACTGCACAGCGACCCAAGTACACAGGGTCATGAGCGCACTACAAAAAAGGCCACCCCAAATAATCAAACGACTCATCTTAAACCCATACACTTCCGTCAACACATCATCAAAAAAATAAGTTAACGGAAAAAAGGCTAAGGCCGCAGGAAAGTTGATGACAAATCCATTCGACAAATGAAACTCAACGATCTTAAAGGCCGTCAAATTAGAAACGATAAGAAAACTCACAAATAACATACCTAAGAAGATCACTCTTTTCGTTGCGAGAGGCTCTTGTCTAACGGAGGTAATGGATAGATCATCTCGATTTGTATTGGTATTGTGTGTTTCTGTTAAATTCATAATCGTTCATACTGTTTTAAGTGAGCAATATTTTAACATCATATGTTTATAAGATATAGATGGCATAATTTGCTAATGACTATCTGCGACACCGCGACATTTGCGACAAAGCGATCGTTTCTGTCGCGGGATCGCAGATATAGCAACTAATTAATACAGCATGCAATAGGCGTGATTTCTGAATAAGGAGTCTCTGGCAAAAACTCATTTGTGTAACAGTTGGTTATATCAAATGCATCATCAATCACATTCAAATGTTTACAGTATCGCCCTACTTTATTCCAATCTCGCTCCACATTCATTAAAGTACGTGAAAAAAATGGCAACGTATGAATAAAAATAGATTTATAGACATCGGTACGTAAATTAGGCTTTACCTGACATAATAAATCATACGCTTCATTGGGATGCTCTGTCGTAAATGCAGCTCCTCGTTGCGTTGCATTTAAAAATCCTTTCACCAACTGTGGTTGCTGTAGTGTTTTTTCTGGAACTATAAATTGGATGGAGCAAAAACAACAACAGCCTAGACCCGCCAACTGATCAAGACGAAGAAAAGTGGTTTCTCCACATAAATGTTCTAACTCAATCCGTTGAAAATTAATAAACCCAATCCCCGTGTCAATTTTATTCTGAACAATTGCATCAACAACATTCATCCCGATCCGAACCGTTTCATAACTATCAGAGGCAATACCAGCAAGATTTGCCAAATCATCAATGATTTTTTTTCCAAACTCACCAATGTATCCCACGCGTTTGCCAACAATATCTTGAAATGATTGAATACCACTCGATTTTAATGCAACCAACCCTGTCGGTGGCTCATCCAGTAAAGTTCCAATTGATTTAACAGGGTATCCTTTAGCTCGGGCGGCTGTCGTATGAATCATTGCTTTCACACCAAAATCGACATGCCCTAAACCAACAATCTCAGTGACATCGCTAGGATCATTAGGTTCTAAAATCGCAAGCTTGATTCCAGCCTCTTCGTAGTACCCTAAGATATGAGCCACAAAGATGGGGGTATGATAAGGATTTGCATACCAATTCAATAATATCGTTGTTCGAGTAGATAAATGAGACATAACCATTGCTCCTGTTGATTAATAAAAACATGAGATGGTCAAAGGTTTCATGAGGATTTAATCATGAATTTTTGAAGTTGATAGCATCGGGTTTATTGCTTGTCGAATAAAGTAATAACCCAAAACATCAGTATCGGCGTCCTTACGCTAGTATTAACTAGTTCAAGTTCGACGGGTAATTCTCAGCCTTTCGGCACCCCGCGCCATCTGTTGGGATACATGTTAGAAGCATGATGATCCACTGTCAACACATTATTTATTCATAAAAATATGCTTCTTTAGCCACTTTATTCGAGTATAATTTTAGCTGTTATGCTTGAACTAAGTCCATATTGCCTTTAATAATCGAGCGGAAGACAGAAAATATAATGAAAATTCAAAATTTGATTGGTGATTACCAGACGTTCTTCTCTGATTTACTCTATCGGATGAAAAGCGTTGGTATTCATATTCCCGCAATGCCCTTGAGTCATCTGCTTTATCGAACAAGTACGATGTCTGAATATACTGAACTACGCGATGAGTTAAAAAAGCATTGCAGTGAATTTGTTGAAACTCAATTTAACGACCGCGCGGTTTCTATTCTTATCCTCTCTGAACCATTACATTTGGAAGATGGATTCACCGTCACAATGATTGAACTTCCCGCTCCTCGAGGGGCTCACATGTACCCCAGTGGACTAGAAAGCATTGGTGTGACTATCGGCAATAATCTAGCTGAATTTACACGCCAACATAATCACGCATTAACAGGTGTTAAAGATCATGGTCAATATTGCCAACCAGCTTTTATTACATTTGATAATGATAAAACGGCTAAATTTTATGATATCTCTTTAAAAGAAATCGTTATATTACAAGGATGGACAATCGCCAATATGACGCAGCAATCCATCACTCATCAATGATAGGTTTGCGACAGTGCGACAAAAATATTGTAAACAACAATGAAAATAGAGAGTACTAAAATTGATATAGTCGTCCAACAGCCGAAGGCGACACAATCTCACCAAATGCATTTCCTAGCGCATTTACTGCTCTCCAACCCGTGCAATGCGCTGGAATAATCTGTTGAAGATCAAATTGCTTTAGATCATTCACTGTCTGCGGAATGATTTTTTCTACGGACTTGCCTGATAAATGAAAACCACCCATCACAGCAAATAAAGGAATGTTTGGAAACACAGTTTGAGCATGTCTCAATACATTGATAATCCCAGCATGCGAACAAGCTGAAAACACAATCAATCCTTTGTTTTTGACTTGAACAGCCAAAAAACGTTCATCCAGTATAAATGGATCAGGAACCCAATCACCATTAGACGACTGGCGAACATGCTCTGGAAATCCCTTTTCATAATCCGTAACACGTGGTATTTGATCGCTTAAATAAAACATATCATCCAACAACAAGCGCGAGTCATCAGAATTTACAACTTCCGCACCATATTCCCGTAGTTCGTCAATGCTAGGTATGTCTTTAAAAAGATGTAGATGGCCGTCACCAGACTTTACTCCCCGTTTAGAAAACATGCCAGGATTAACTTGAAATACCACTTTTTGATTTTGATTCATTACATGAATTAATTCCAATACGGCTAAAAATCCCCCGGCATGATCCCAATGCCCGTGAGATAAAATAACGTCTTCAATTAGCCCTAGATTTACCCTTAGTTTGCTAACATTTCTTTTAAAAACGTCACCATCAGGGCCAGCATCAAATAACACGGTATGATTAATCGCTCCCTTAGACGCTGTAATTAATAAAGACAGTCCATGTGCACCACAACACAAACACTCTCCTGACAACTCTTTCATTCCATTATCATAAAGATAATCCATTTCATGCGTCACATTCATCGGCACACTTGAAAGGCTGTCTGTTGTGTTATCTACAATTACCTGAACTTTCAATGTATCTACTTCAATAAGATTCATGATCCCTCTAAAGCATAGAATTTCATTTCATGTCGCAAATGTCGCCGTGTCGCAACATTACAATCACCAAATACTCTGTAAAATACGCCCACTTTTCAGAAGTGTACTACACTGATTTCAGAAGTCGACTGCATTAGGACGTATCATCACACACCCTCACCCAACTTTAATAATTACCGATCAACCGTACCACATGCAGCTATAAATGCTTTCAATGGAGTACTAGGCCTTCCCTGCCGTTGAAATGAAGAGGCTGAAAGTCCCCCTTTATCACATGCGACCATCAACCGATAACTACACAGTGCCCCATAAATAAAAAATAATATGCCTGCTGTCGAAAAAGCATCTGATAAGTGTTTTTTAGATTCGCAATTCATGTAATTTTTAAGACAAGTATCCTTAATCCTCAGATACGTATCGTCTTCGTCTGTGAGGGCATGATGTTTTTTTATTTGTTCCAAACAGTTTATCAAAGAAAAAAATGGATGCGAAATCGCTATTTCACCCAAATCAATAATAGTGATCTCTTGCGATGTTTCATCTATGAGTGTGTTATTGTCATTAAAGTCAGGTTGAACAAAGGTCTGTTTGATAGAATAGCCAGATAGTTTTTTACATAAATCAGAAACCTTTGGAAACAGCGCTTCTAATTCGCTAACTTCTACTTCTGATAACCCATCCGCTATCAATATGTCTTTTTGTGAAAGCAGTTGTTTGTATAAATCAGGCAATTTATCTAATCGCCAATCCGGAACACCAATATCAAGAAAAACATCAACACGATCAGCAACTACTAACTGAAGTGAGGTAAATTGGTTAATAGCTTTGCAAAGCAATGTTTCATCGAATTTCTGCTTTAATATCCCTCTTAACGATTTGCCCGCATCTTTCATTAAAAAACAATTTAATTCAGCATGGTACGCGATAATTTTTGGAACAGTGGCATTAAACTGATCTTGCAAAATTTGGATAACGCTCGCCTCCAATGCAAGCAACTCTGGCGTACGTTTCAAATAGACATAACCCTCAGATGTTGCAAAGCGGACTACATAAGACCAGGGGGTAATTTGAACATTTTCTGGCACATTGCTTTTTAATGTATACCCATGAGATGAAAGATATTTGCAAGCCCATTGGATAATCTCGTTATCCAGACTGTCATTTCCAATCACAGATTCAGACGTCATCATTCACCTCTTTAACCAATCTTCATAAGTAATCGCCCATCGCTCATGATCACACCATGTGTCATTAATTTTAAGATAGCGTGGCGAATAACCTTCTTTTTTAAACCCATTATACTTTACCAGTTTAATCGAGCCGATATTTTCAGGTTGAATATTCGCCTCTATTCGATGAAGCTTTAGCTCTTCAAAGGCTTTAGAACAAAGCAATTTTAGCCCAGCACTCATATAGCCCTTTCCTGCATAATCAAGAATCACATAAAAACCAAGATAAGCACTATGAAAACAACCACGGACTATTTCACTTAAGTTAAATACACTCGCAATCTTTCCTGTATCAGTCATAAGTAAAAAGCACTTCTGATTCTCTTGTTTAGACCGCTGTATATAGTCTTTAAACTCTTTTGAGGTTTGTGGTGGATTTACCCATGGATGATGTAATTCATGACTATGATGCATTGCCTCAAGAAACTGCGTTTCATCTTGCTCTGTCGGCTCTCGCATCAAAATTGAACTATTTTTAGCCATCATGTTTAGCTCGCTCATATTATTCTACAAACAGAATAATATTACTTTCACAATAATGCGAGCGTTCAATTGGGAGCGATTGATATAGCCATTACATCAAAAGATCATTATATGTAGTCAGATCTACATATAAAAATTACTGCCCGATTTTCGGCGCTACCATTCAGTCAATATTTCTATAATAGGGAGAAACCTATCAATCGCAACAAGGACATTCATCATGAAGAAAATATTAATAGCTACATTTAGCCTTTTGTTATCCACTCAACCCGCTCAAAGTATGCTACCTCTCTTTAATCATTATGTGATTTTTGGAGATAGTCTCACAGACGTCGGAAATTACTCAACCACTTCGAACAATTGCGTTTATTTTAATGCACCGATAACCAATCATCCTGATTCTGGTAGTCAATACACGAATTCAACATGGGCAAATGCTGGTGATTTCAAAAACATTCTCGCCTCTAATGATGGGGGAAATAATTATGCCGTTGCGGGATACAGCTCAGCACAAATTTTAACTTCCGTAAAAAATTACAAAACATTTCATCACGCTGAACCTGACACACTTTACATCATTTGGGCAGGAACTAATGATGTTCTATCTGCAATAAGTGCTCAGTGGTCGGATGAAGCTGTTAATCAAGCAGTGGTTGATGGCACAAATAATGTCATGCTAAGCGTGACACACTTGTATGATATAGGTGCCAGAAACTTTTTAATCATTGGTTTAATGGATCTCTCTCAAACACCGATCTCAACTTACCCACATATGGATCAAACTAATATTTTAGGGGTGTTCGAAAACACAGAAAGCAAATCTCGATTACAAAATATGTGTCTTGAATGGAATAAGATGCTATTTGATAAATCAGCAACTACTCCGAAACAACTCAAATTATTCAAAAATCAGCATGCAGAAAGTCATATTTATATTTGGAATCCCATGCCTTTATTAGCAGACATGGTTAATAATCCTGCTACCTATGGTTATCCAAAACGTTTGGAGTTTAATACACCGCATAGTGGTATGAGCGATATGCCATACGCAACATCTCAGATTACTTATTGTGGCAATACAGCCAACCATGCAGACCAAAACCCTGATCATTATATATTCTATAATTTCATTCATCCTACACCATCGGCTTACAATATCATGCAGCAGGGGTTGAAGAAAAATGCGACTGAATTTTAATATCATTTAGTTTGGACGGCGAATATAATGAAATCTCATCACCTGAATCAACGTACAGAAGGATCCATGAAATTTATTTTCAAACCATTAACGCTCGATGACTTACAACAATTACATCAATGGTTTCAAGAGCCCACGATTCGTCAGTTATATGCTCACAATCAATCCTATTCGCTGGATGATATTACTCATAAATACAAGCCTAGATTAACAAATCACGATAATGTTCCAAGTTTTGTTATTGAAAATGAAGAGCAAGATATTGGCTTTATCCAATATTACTGCTTGCAAGAGCATTTACCTGAAGGCATAACCTCCGGTAATCCTTTGTTTAAAAAATATCATCCTCATGAAATGGTTGGTATGGATTTATTTATTGCTGATGGCAATAACCGAGGTAAAGGCTTAGGAATTCAGATCATTCATCAATTTATTAATGAGTTTCTGAGTCCTTACCAAGCCATCGTTATTGATCCAGATCGAAAAAATGAGCAAGCCATTCGATGTTATGAAAAATCAGGATTCGAAATGACAAATTACAGCACCGATAAAACTCACTGCATATTAATTTTAGAAAAACGGCCCGCACCTTAATAAAAGACATTCGTCCAGCAAACCTTACTCTAAAATGCTATCACGCTTAACCGAGGATCCGCTTCATAGCGTTCGCGAGCACCAACGTCGCCCATAGCTTTAAAGACTCTTTATTTTGCTCAAACGCATAAGGCAAAAAACTCATACCATGACAAAACGCATGGAATGTCATGATCTGTTGTGTTTCTGCATCAATCGCACCATATGTTTTTAAAAAAATATCGAATGCTTTATCAGTGAATACCATCCCCGCAGCTAAATCAATGCCTGGATGCCCAATGTGAATATCACCCCAATCAATCAACCCGGAGGGTAATCGCGTGCTTGAATCAACCATAATATGACGACTATATAAATCACCATTTACAAAAGCTTGTTTAACAGGTGTGAAGTGTAATCGCTCCAATTGAGTTATGACTTCCAATAACTTTTCTTCTGTAAATCCTGCTTGTAAAAAATACGGTGCATACTGCTCAAGATTATTTTTACACCCTGCCGTACGATGACTCACATCCACTTTCCATTCATACTCCCCTTCAACCAAAGCAATGTATGCTTGCTTCACCGGAATAGAATGTAGCTCTTTAAGCCACTTAGCTAATATCATCGCAAAGTTTGCATCATCAATCAGTTCATCAAAGGTATCGCATAATGCGATACCAGGCAGCATTTTATACCCAGCATAAGCATGAGGATATGACTCAGAGGGCGTCCCTATCCAATCTGGAGCAGATAATGGAAATGAGACATGCGCTTTTACAATGGGTAACAAAGAAATTTCATTATGCATGTACGCCAACCCAAATTCTCGGCGAGGAAATCGAAAAATTAAGTCTTGATTAACCAAGTAAACGATATTGTCCCAACCCGAATCTAAATGCGAAATTGAATTTACAACCAAATGATGTTGCTGTGTGATCAATTTGGCCGCGATGGCTTCATTAATATGAATCGTTTGTTTCCAAGCATGAGACATTTTAAACTCTATAAATAAAAGAAGATTGCTATCTAATGGGCATGCACTTTAGTATTGATATACTCATGTTACAAGATCAAATCGTTAGTCAATACAGGGGTAATTATGTCGCAGGAGAAACAAAGCAACCCATCTATACCTCCAATAATATACGGTACAGCATGGAAAGAAAATAACACGCAACGCTTTGTGGTGGATGCACTAAAGATCGGTTTTAGAGGTATTGATACTGCGAACCAACGTAAACATTATTTCGAAGAAGGTGTTGGATTGGCGATTCAACAATTTTTAAAATCCAGCTCAAAAACACGCGCTGACTTATTTCTTCAAACAAAATTCACTTCTGCAAATGGCCAAGATGACCAAAAACCCTATGATGAATTTGATTCATTGACCAACCAAGTCAAGCAATCCTTTGCAAGTTCATTAACTCATTTACAAACAGACTACATTGATTCTTATATCCTTCATGGGCCTACGTTATCTCGAGGAATAATCGATGCCGATTTAGAAATCTGGCAAGCCATGGAAACGCTGGTACATGAAGGCCGAGTAAAATTTCTTGGTATTTCAAACATTAATATTCAGCAGGTAGAAGAGCTATACAAAAAAGTCTCGATAAAGCCATCCTTCATACAAAATCGATGTTTCGCCATAAGCCGCTGGGATCAAGATGTGAGATTGTTTAGTCAAAAACATCAGATTATCTATCAAGGATTTTCTTTGCTCACTGCTAATCAACCATATATCTTAAGTCCATACATGCAATCGCTTGCTGTAAAATATGATAAAACCATTCCACAAATAGCCTTTCGCTTTGCATTACACATCGGAATACTGCCATTGACAGGTACAACCGATCCAAAGCATATGCGTGATGATTTAGATATTAATGACTTTGAGCTTTCCTCTGAGGAAGTCCAACAATTAGAAAATATATGTGCGTCCTGAAAACGATGTGAAGCATTATTCCATGCAATATTAGTAACGCTAAAGCCCATGAAACTATTGAGAACTTCGTCATTCATGCTATTGTTACTCAATACATTACAACTTATTAAAATGTTATGAAACCCATTTTGCTCAATCTACCGATGCCCATTCAAACAGAACGACTTTTGATCCGCCCGCCTCAATTGGGTGATGGCAGCATTATTAATGCCGCCGTTGTTGAATCATTTGACGTACTAAAACTCATGATGCCTTGGGCACAAACCATACCCAGCGTTGATGAGTCTGAAGAATTTGTAAGACAAGCTGCAGCGAACTGGATTCTAAAGGAAAATAAAGAACCCTATTTAACGTTATGGATTTTTCGCCGAGATACGATGCAATTTATTGGCGGGACTGGTTTACATCATATGCACTGGGACATCCCTGCTTTTGAATCTGGATATTGGCTTCATGCTAAACATCACAACCATGGATTCGCAACAGAAGCCATCAACGCGCTAACTCAATATGTCTTTCGAGAACTACAGGCTAAGCGTCTTGAAATACGTTGTGATGTCACCAATGTTCGTAGTAAAAAAATACCTGAACGCTTAGGTTTTCAATTAGAGGCGACCCTAAAAAATAACCGACTTAATCCACATACAAAAAAAACCAGCAATACATTGGTATATACGCGATTTAATGCGGATAATTTACCAAATTTATCTGTGACTTGGGGTGCGTCTTGATGTCATCAAGCTCAAGCTTAATTATTGCGGCCCGATCAGTTCGATCTAATGCGACTATATTAAATGATAAACGAGAACGGGCAATAAACGTCCCTTAATCATCGGAGATTCTTGTTCAGCAATTTTCAGACAACCCATTTTTAGATAAAACGCCTCCGCATTCGGATCACTGTACAGAATAAATTCTGTGATTTTGAGATTTTTCGCTGTGTTTATACAAGAATTCCACAGTTTTCGTCCAATACCTTTTCTAAAAAAATCGGGATGAAGAAAAAAATAATCGAGTTCTACGCGCTCATTTACTTCTTGAGTAAAACTATAAAAGCCAGCTAAAACATCATCTACATAAAACAGATAAACTGAATTTTTCTGAATTCGGTCAATTGTAACACTGTATTCCAACATACATTGATGCATAAACGCTTCATCGTAACCCCAACTTCCTTTAGACAAACGGAATATATGATTAATAGCGTCAATATCATTAAAAGTGGCGTGGCGAGTAAATGTGTTGGCCATAAACAGTGATTTAACTAATTAAGAAAATACAATCTTAGCACATAAACATTGCCCCATTATTATTGCAAATCAGGATTGACAGAATTATAGTGCAATCAAATTACATCAATTTATTACATAGAATCTATCTCCATGACGAATAATACTATTCCACACTTCCCTTTTAAGGTAATTGATCTCACGCATCCAATTTGCCCTGAATCACCATCTTGGGACGGCAGTTGTGGTTTTCAGTACAAAATAACACTTGATTATGAGCAATGCGCCACAGCAACAAAATTTCGTGTACAAACAATAGAAATGCATGCAGGAATTGGCACGCACATTGATGCTCCAGCGCACTGTATTCCTGGCGGAAAAACGATCGAACAATTAAATCTCAATGAATTGATTGCACCCTGTGTGGTAATTGATATTTCCAAACAAGCAAATGAGTCTTATCAATGCTCCAAAGATGATGTTCAATCATTCGAACGAAAATATGGTAAAATTTCTCGTGGAAGTTTTGTAATCATTTACACTGGCTGGTCTCGATTTTGGCATCAACCTCAACAATATCGAAATGAATTACAATTTCCTTCTGTTTCAGAAGAAGCGGCTCTTCTATTTTTAGAACGTGAAATCGTAGGATTAGGCATCGACACATTCTCTGCCGATAATGCAGAAAGCGACTATCCCGTTCATCGTGCACTACTGGGTGCGAGCAAATATCTCGTTGAAAATATCGCACATGCTGAACAATTACCTGCTGTTGGTAGCTATAGCTTGGCGCTACCGATTTTAACTGTAAGTGGGACAGAAGCTCCAATACGTTTAATTGGATTATTACCTCTTTAATTGGAAAAATCATGAGTACAGTACAAACAACATCCCGATTTAATATGTGTTGGTTACTCAGCTATATTTCTATCGCCTCCGTATCAGCGGCCATCATTACGCCTGCCCTCCCTGCAATTCAAACACAATATAGCTTAAGTCTTGGAACAGTTGAATGGATAGTATCTGCATTTTTAATTGGTTATGTGTTTGGGCAATTAATCTACGCACCTTTAGCAAACCAATTTGGTCGGTTAAAAGCGCTACGCATTGGGTTAGTCATCAATCTGATAGGAATCATCATTTGCCTAACAGCACTGACCACTAACATGTATTGGCTCCTCATTGTTGGGCGTTTAATAACAGCCCTTGGTGCTGCCAGTGGACTAGCGTGTACCTTCATATTAATTAACGAATGGTTACCTGAATCTCAACGTAAATCTGCAATGGCCTATTCTGTTTTATCCTTCGCACTCGGCGTTGGGCTTGCCGTTATGATTGGCGGCATGATTACTGAATATTGGCATTGGCAAGGTTGCTTTTGGTTTCTATTAGCACATGGATTACTTATGTTATGGGGAACCTGCATTTTCAGTGAAACCTTAAAAACACCCAAACCAATCCACATTGTAACAATCGCTCGTGACTACATCGACGCATTAACATCGATGAAATTAGTAGTTTTCTCACTCGTTGTAGGTTGTTGCTCCACCATATCCTATTGTTTCTCAGCGGCAGGACCACAAATAGCTCATGATATGCTCATGCTATCTGCTGCAAAATACGGTTATTGGAATGGCGTTAATATTATCGGCATGCTCATTGGTGGCATCCTTTCTAAACACTGCCTCAACCGCTTATCGGTCAATCATGTCATTAGCCTTGGATTTTTAGGTGTAGCAATTGGTATTGCAAATTTACTGGCTATTTGGATCATACATAGCCAATCCGCAACATGGTTTTTTATAACCACCGCCAGTTTATATTTATTTAGTAGTTTTTTGTTCGCCGGAGGGTCATTTATAGCCTCTAACGCGCTGGAAGATAAAGCAAGTGCTGCTGCAATGCTGAGTTTTGTAAACATGTGCTTCGCAACGATCGCCGTCATACTCATGGGATATCTGGTGAATAATCCATTATTAGGGTTCATCATAATCTTAAGTCTTATTTGGCTGCTGGTCGTTAGCTTAATTTTTATAACGAATAGGTGGCATAGAACAAAATCGTTGCATTAAGAAGGCATGCTAACCAGAGAAAAAGGCTCAATGATTTGAATGCTTACCTATTACGGAGAAATACAAAAAAAATGAACCAATTTATTCTTTATCACAACCCGAGATGCTCCAAATCAAGACAAGCATTAGAAATACTTCAAAACCATGGTATTCATCCAGTCATCATCGAATATCTCAAAACGCCACTTAGCTTAGAACAAATCACCCAATTGAGGTCTCATTTTGATTGTGCGACACGAAGTTGCACTGAAAAGTTGTCTGCCTTTGCCAAGGAGGCTGCGCAGACCGTTTATGCCACTAAACGACGCTAGGGTCATGAATAAAGAGCTGACCTGACAATGTAACAAAAGAATGTGAACCATTCTGGGGTTAAGATCGCAAGAAAAGAACCCTCCTGGAAGCCATATCCGGGTAAGTGCTAGCGAATTGGTATGGTGAATGTAATGTAAATCCATGATAAAGATCGTCATGAGTAACAAGTGGAAATGGCTAACACACTTGAACCAAAATGGTGTGGAGGTGGGAGACGGGTTATTCAATATCGTCTCGTGGTCAAAGGACCTCCCGGTCGAAAGTGGGCACCTAACCCAATGCACTTTTCAGTGCGGAACGTGATAACCCGAACAGGCTCCTGGCTGCGAACACTGAGTCAGGTAGGATGGCTGCAAAGTCAAACAACAGCTTGCCGGTGTAGGAGGCCAGAAAAAGCGAACGCCATGCTGTAATGGGGTGGATATGAGTTTAAATGTCACTCAGCACGCAAGTGAGCAGACGTCTGGCTGGTCTTTAATGGTGAGAGAATTTGTGGAATTGATCCAATGATGAAAAGCAAATGACTGTTAGACAACTAATGGGTGCATCATCAACTCAAGACAACAACAACTGGAAATCCATCAACTGGAAGAAGGCTGAGTCCGAAGTAAAACAACTGCAAATGCGTATCGCTAAGGCTGTTGAAGAAGAGCGCTTTGGTAAAATCAAAGCGCTGCAATGGATGCTCACGCATTCATATTATGCAAAACTACTTGCGGTTCGACGTATCACAACAAACCGTGGTGCCAAAACAGCAGGGACTGATGGTGTTTTATGGACCACATCGAAGCAAAAAATAGAAGCAGTCCACTCGCTCAAGCGACATGCATATAAATCGCAACCGCTCCGACGAATTTATATCCCCAAAAAGAACGGAAAGCTTCGACCCTTAGGCATACCAACCATGAAAGACAGAGCGGTACAAGCTCTCTATCTTCTTGCCATGGAGCCTATAGCCGAGCTAACAGCGGACAAAAATTCTTATGGATTTAGACCGTTCCGAAGCTGTGCAGATGCAATAGAACAATGCTTTATTGCATTGGCAAAAAAATCATCAGCAAAATGGGTTTTGGAAGCGGATATAAAGGCTTGCTTCGACAAAATATCACATCCATGGTTAATGGAAAACATCCCAATGGACAAGAAAGTTTTAAAACAATGGATAACCGCTGGTTTTATCTACAAGAACCAGTGGTCACCCACCGAGGAAGGAGCCCCACAAGGTGGACCTGCCTCGGCAACTCTTGCGAATCAAGCTTTAGATGGTTTAGAGCATCTCATAAAAAAGATAGCCAAACAGCCCGACAAAGCGAACTTCATTAGATACGCGGATGATTTCATCATAACAGGAGCGTCCAAAGAGTTCCTGGAAAATAAAGTCAAGCCCGAAATTAAAACCTTCCTGGCCAAAAGAGGATTACATCTATCGGATGAGAAAACTCATATCACCCACATAGATGATGGCTTTAATTTTCTCGGTTTCAACATTCGAAAATACAAGGGTAAATTACTAATTAAGCCCAGTAAAGAGAAGGTAAAGATGTTTCTTACAAACATCCGCGAAACCATTAAACAACAAAACAGCGCGGCAACGATCAATCTACTCAGAATCCTAAATCCAAAAATTAGGGGATGGGGTAATTATTACAGCCATGCCGTTTCCAAAGACATCTTCAACTACGTGGATAATGAGATATTTGCTTCAATATGGCAGTGGTGCAAACGCAGACACTCCGATAAAGGTCATCACTGGATCAAAAATAAATATTTTGGAACAAGAGATAACCAAAACTGGGTGTTAGCCGCAACATACAAAAATGGTCAACAGAAACGGTTGGAAATGAGCTTAATTAAAACAGCACATATCCCCATTGTACGTCATGTCAAAATCAAGGCCGAGGCGACACCGTATAGCAGCAAATACCAAGATTACTTCAAAGAGCTCCAAAAGAAGAAAAAGAAAACCATCTTGGTAAAGGCTTCTGTTGCAAACACCTACTGTAATACAAAAACACCTCAACAACAGCTGGGTTCACAAAAGAACTTTATAAAGGCTTGAGCCGTGTGCTGGGAAACTCGCATGCACGGTTCTTAGAGGACTGCTCCTCAGTAATGAGGAGTGGTTACTCGACTAAAAGATTTTGTACGCAATAAAGAACCTGTTTTTAAAGCACTCAAACTAACACTTACAGATGAAGACAAGGTTTTAAACGCCATATTAAAAGAGCCTATTTTAATGCAGCGCCCTATCGTAACTTATGGTGACAAAGCCATAATTGCAAGGCCACCTGAAAAAGTATCCGAGTTAATCCGACAAATTTGACAACACCCCATCTTTTATTGCATAATATTAAATCAATTCTTACACGAGGTATTCCGCCGATGCGTCAATAGTCTTCAATGTTGTTTTCCATACCTACAACTTTCTGGAGATTTATCATGACTCATACGCCTCGTTTATTAATAAACCATCTTTCATACGCCATCCCAAACACGTCCGTGCAGTTTGATAATATCATGCTGTCCTTCACGAAACACCGCTATGGCGTGATTGGCGATAATGGCACAGGGAAAACAACGCTTCTAAAATTAATTGTCGGATTACTCAAACCACATCAAGGGACTATTGTTTGCGATGGGACGATAGCTTATTGCCCACAACATTTAGAATCATTCAATCCAGACGTTTCCATTCTTGAAATATTGGGCATTCAAGAAAAATGGGATGCGTTACATCGCGTCCAGCAAGGCGATATTCATGACAATGATTTGAACCTCATTGGCGATGATTGGGGATTAGAAACAGAAATATCTGAATTATTTCAGCGCCTAGATTTAGGCGCGCTTTCAGTTCAGTCTCTTTTTAGCAATTTAAGCGGCGGGCAGAAAACTAAAGTTTTACTGGCCAAAACCATGCTCTCCAAAGCTGATTTCATTTTACTTGATGAGCCAACGAATAACTTAGACAGCACTTCACGAAAAATATTGCTTGAGTGGATTCAAAAAATTAATCATGGATTTCTTATCATCAGTCACGACAGAACATTACTGGAATCCATGGATGAAATCATTGAGTTAACAAGTAAAGGATTACACCGCTATGGCGGTAACTATGCTGTTTATGAACAACAAAAATCGCTAATACAAGCAGGATTACATCACCAAGTTGAAAATGCTAAACGACAGGTCAAACAATTTGAATCAACCAAACAAACCAATCAAGAACGACATGCACAACGGCTAAAGAACGGACGCGATGACTACAAATCTGGTCGAGAAGGTGACAAGGTACTTGCCGGTAGGATGAAAGGTAGTAGCGAAACAACACAATCTCGTAACTCCACATTGGCTGCCTTACGCATCCAGCAGGCTAACGAAACACTCAAGTTTGCCAAATCCCAAATCGAAATTAAAGAAGGTATTCATGCAGACTTATTTGCAACGCGAGTACCTGCAAGTAAAAACGTCTTATTGATTGAGAGTCTAGCTTTTGCCTACCCTAATCAACCACCCCTATTTGATAATTTCAATTTGTCCATTACAGGACCCGAACGCATTGCCTTATTAGGAAAAAATGGCGGCGGTAAATCAACTTTGATACAGTTGATATGTGGTCAAATAAATCCGCAAAAAGGTAACATTCAATGCGGTGTTACGTTAGTACGCGTTCTCGATCAAACCTGTAACTTTCTTATCCCGCACTACACATTAGTCGAGAATTTTCAACACCTCAACCCTACCGCTACCACGCAAGATGCGTATGCTGCACTGGCTTCATTTCAATTTCGCAATATTGCTGCTGAGAAAAAAGTATCTGACTTAAGCGGTGGTGAACGCATTCGCGCAGGACTTGCCATCAGTTTATTATCGAAAAATCCACCACAGTTCATCATCTTAGATGAACCCACAAATCATTTGGATCTACGTAGTATTCAAGCCATAGAGACAGCGCTATCTGAGTATCAAGGTGCTATGATTGTAATTTCGCATGATGACGCCTTTTTAAAAAATATCAGCATCTCTCGGAGTATCGTATTATGAACAACACACCCATACTCAAAAGCCACTGGGAGCGCTATAAAGCCCATGTATCGTTGGACGTGGCAACAGCACAACAGCTTATCGCACCCTACTCGACTGAAACCATATCCGACATACAATGGCTATCAGAGGGCTGCGCCAATACCAATTACAAAATTACTTTTACTCGCTCCTCATTATCTCTAAATTCGCCAGGCTTTAGTCTGTTCATCGATACATTCCTCAATAACAGGAGGAGATGATAGTGTTTTTTCTTTTAAACTAGCAGGCACACCATGCGGCCCTTGATAGAAAAAAGTTACCAACCCTCTAATACCACCATGCCCACTAAAAACATTCTCTATACGATGCTCCAATACTTCATTGGCAAAAGTTACAATATCGCCTGTATTTATCGGAACGCTTGTTAACTTTTGCTCAGATGATGGATAACGGAAGCTTAATTCTGCATTGACGTTTTTATGATGGAAATAAACAATAGATGTAATATAGCTCCGACCATCTTTATGCCAAGGACCAGACATATACTTTGCTTGTGGATAGTAAAGTGCAACACCAATATTTATTTGATGAGCCCCCGTCAACTGTTTGTTTAGAATTTTCTCAATACCTGGAATTGCGCTGTAAAATGCTGATGCTAACGCATCACATTGATTAGGGTCCTTTTCTGAATATACGGTTTGCTCCCATCCTTTGGTCTGCTTAAATCCATCCGGTAAAGAAACACTGTAGTCACTGCCAATAATGACTTTAGAAGGGTTCCATGAGGATAACACTGGATCCTTTCTGGTAATATTGTACCAAGGTATAGCACGATCAGCGTGATCTTTAGGATATGCACTGTTTAACTTCTGAATAGTGGCATGCGGGGCATTGGTTTGCACGATCAACGCGCCTGAATCATTCTCAGCTCTATCCACTAAAACGTCTATTTCGCTTTGAGTGCTACCTACAGCTGCGCTCTTCACTGATACGTGTGATTTTGGCAAGTCTTCCAAAACAACAATGGAAGGTATTATGTTTGTTTTTTTAAAAACAGATACATCTATCGCTTTGAGTGCAACATAAATTTCATCATCAATGACTTTAGTTCGAATCGTATTTATATTGGACCGTCTATCGTCAAAATGGTGAGGGGAAAATAAGCATAGCAGAGCCAGTGGGTGATTTTGATCTTGCAGATCAAAACATAAACTTCCTAATCTGCTTTTTTCATTTGTTTCGTCAACAGTATAAAAACTTTTCTTAGCGATTTGTGAGGATAAAAATGCCTCCAATCCTACCAGAACTTCATAGCAAGACACTTCTCCATTAAGTAACGCTGGAAGTATTTGCATGATCGTAGCATCTTCTATGACTATTCGTTGATGTGAAACATAACTTTCAGTTGTTTGAATATTAATATTCAGAACAACTGTATACGTTCCCAATTCAACAGAATCTATCCACGTGTACGCTTTACCATCACCAGGCCTTCCAACGTATTTTTCCGGGTGCGTTGAATTGATATATCTCATTGCGTATAACTCCAATCATTAATTGACTGAAATTATACCACATACATTATAAATCGAACAATACCGTAAAAATACGGTACCGCATGCTTCGGAATGATTTATATTTCCTAAAAACTGGAGGCTATAAGCCAAATGATGGATATGCTCTGTTTGCTGCAACTACTCCTTTACAACTCTCTTGCATCAAGAGCAAATTTGAATCGTAATGTAGTCGCATTGATTGAGCATACCATCGCTGCTTACTCAGCACGCAACTAATACGTTACAGCGTGCTAAAGAAATTAAGCAGCTTGCCATTCATAATGATGATTCACGTACAGTTCACTAAATCCAATTTTCTTATAGACTGAAAGGCCTGAGTTTGATGCTTCTAAAAAACAATATTTGGCCTTTAACTGTTGGGCAAACTTAAGGGCTGCAAGTATTAATTGCGTAGCATGGCCTTGTTTCTGATAGCGCGGCATTGTCGCTATGTCATCTAGCCGTGCATTTCCTCCCATTAATGATAGTGATAATGAACAGACCACGTTATCCCCAACAAACCCGGAAAAATGGTGAAGATTAGATTGTTTTTTTGATGCTGAATGATGACAAATCGTATAGACCTCGGTTATTTCAGGCGTGGATTCAAATCCATGCATAAGAGGTATACTCCAGGTACTCAAATCATGCTGCATTTCAATGATTTTAATAGGTGATGATATGGATGAATCCTGTAGACTTTCGATGTTAAGAGACATTGTCATGCTTTTGTCGATCAATGATAAATTTTGTTGCATTCCTATTTTATCGACTTTTTTATTACATTCATCTGCTGGGATTACCAAGACCCACGGCAAATTTTTTCTTGCATAAAATGAATGGCACTTTTTTAGATCTGTCTCGAATGAATCATTTAGTAAATGTGTTATTGCTGGATTAAGGCTAGATGATTTTGCACCCGTAGCATAAACCGCTATGGAACCGAAACTTTCTTGGGCAATACTCAGCATAGAAAAAAAGTTTTTTTCAGCTAACCGGTAATCATGAAATAGATTGATCATTTAGTACACTCCAAAGATATCTGTGACTGTCTTATTTAAGACAATGAAATCATCATTACTGTCACCGGATGATCTTTAAATTTATCCATCCCAATTGTCTGCCAACCTAAGCGTTGATAATAAGTTGGAATTGTAGGATCAAACGCAAATAAATATAACTTCTCAAATCCCATTGCTTTGGCTTTTTCCTTAACAGCATCAACCAGCATTTTACCAATACCACGATGCTGAGTGCCCTTCTCAACAATCAAAGAACCCAACCATGGCTTCAAATCAGGACGAATGCCATCATTTTCTCGTAATGCGCACATGCCAACGGGTGAACCATTTTCTCTTGCGACAAAAGCCAAAGGGAATTTATCTTCATTACAATGTTCATAAAACTTTTGTTCAACTCGCTCTATTGATACATCAGGGACCCATTTACCTAACAATTCATGCCATATTTTAGCCAACGTAGGCACAGCAGCTTGATGTCGTTGTAATAGCTCTATTTTAATCATGGCTGATTCCGTAAAATCTGGTAGTGCATCTGCACAAAACCCCCACCAAGCTTATGCGACTTGATTAATTGCAGATGAATATCTTGTTCAAGCTCACCGAATAAACGCCGCCCCTGCCCTAACAAAACTGGAATCACCGTGATAATCAGTTCATCAATACATCTTGCTCTCAAAAAACGTTGAATAGTGATGCCGCCATCAATATACAAATGCTGCAAACCTTGATTAGATAATCGCTTAGTTAATTCCATAGGCATTTCAGATGAATTTGAGACTTGTTCTTTCAATAAATCCGGTATATCTATTTTGTGTTGACTTAATACAATCACAGGCAGCGTATATGGCCACGGCTCAAATGTCTTCACCTTCTCAAAGGAGTGTCGTCCCATGATAATGGTATCAACCTTCGCAATAAACGCATGATAACCGCCATCATCTCCTTCAGGAGCTAGTTCATTGGCCTTCATCAACCAGTCGATTGCACCATTTTCTCGAGCAATATACCCATCTAAACTCATTGCAATAAATACTGAACATTTTATTGACATTTATCTCTCGTTTTTGCTTTTTCATCACACATATAAGTTGATGAAAATTGAAGGTTGTTTATCATTGCGTCAAAGGGCTATTATATCGTATTCAAGAGAAATTCAAATTACTCAATCAAAATGCGTAAGGTGGCCACTGAAATTACATGCCAATTAAGCAGGAGTCGTTCATGAAAATTGATGCTTTGTTAGTAAAAAAATTAATCGCAGAACAATTTCCTCAGTGGAAAGACTTAGCGATTACACCAATAGCTATCAGTGGTTGGGATAATCGAACATTCCATCTAGGACAAGAGATGCTTGTTCGTCTTCCAAGTGATGAAAAATATGCGCCCCAAATTTTGAAAGAATATCAGTGGCTACCCAAGCTTTCAAAAAAACTATCCTATAAGATTACTACACCAGTAGCTCTAGGCCAGCCAAGTTCTGATTATCCGTGGCATTGGTCTATTAATGGATGGCTTGAAGGAGAAACCACATCCATTGAACGTATTTCTAATATGAATCAATTTGCCCATGATCTTGGTCAATTTCTAACTGAATTTCAAGCAATAGACGCTACAAATGGGCCTGAAGCGGGTCCACATAATTTTCATCGAGGTGGAGCTCTATCCGCCTATGATCATGAAATGCATATTGCCATACCTAAAATTAAAGACCCTCGAGAAAGAGGCATTGCACTGCAACTATGGAATGATGCATTAGCATCTCAATGGAATAATCCGCCGGTTTGGGTTCATGGCGATATTGCTATTGGCAACCTTTTAGTCCGTGAAGGACAGTTCTATGCAGTCATTGATTTTGGTCAATTAGCCATTGGCGATCCTGCATGTGATTTAGCTATAACATGGAATTTTTTTACCGGGGAAAATCGGGAAACGTTTAAAAAATCGATTGCTTTAGATAAAAACACTTGGATACGAGCATTAGGATGGACATTCTGGAAAGCCCTATGTTGGCCCGTTAAAGGAATGGACGCTAACCGTATTATTCATGATGTTTATGAAGATTATCAAAATATTGCAGCTTCAAGCCCTAACTAATTTACCTATTAAATCAGCTTTATTCTTCGCATGAAGTTTGGCTTTAATTGAATTAATATATTCCTCAACAGTTCGAGGTGACAAATGAATTAAACGAGCAATTTCTTTTGCAGTGCGTCCTTCAATGATAAACGGAATCATACGAAGCTGTTGTGGAGAAAGGTTTATATTTTTGGATCTAAAGCTTTTGTAGTTGCTGGACATTGCGTAATCAGTATTGTCTTCAAAATTGAATGATGTGGGTTTTACAATTTGATGATCATGAAAAGGTAAGATAATTTTGTTTTGTTCAGCTTTTTTTATCAAATCGCGGGCTTTTTCTTTGAACGAAAGAGTGAATAATTGAAACTTGTCTAAATGATTGAGATATAAGTTGATTGTTTCTAGATGATCATGTGTTGATGCAAAAGCGAAAAACTCACAAAAGTCATCCTGTTGATTAATTAGAGTCATACCATGATCAATATCAAAGTTATCTCGGGAGAATTGGTATAAATGTTGTTGTTTTAAAGTAGACCATAACAAAGCTTGATTTTGATACAATTGTGGTTTTGCTTCGCAGTTTCCATGTAAATAATGTTGATTTGTTAAATAAGCCTCTAAATCAGCCGTATTATTTACAAGGAAAAATCGCGATCCATCTTTATACGATTTTGCATAACAAAAATAAGAAATGTTGCTTTCTTGAAGCGGTGCAAGAAGAGATGTCAATTCTTGACCCACGTTAAAGAATAAATGTTTATCAGAAAGCTTCATTTAACATTCAACCCATCCCAAAATATATCCATATAATACCACAAATTGAATATAAATTCACCACTACAGCTAAGGCACGATGACAAATACGAAGATTGCTTTGAAGTATGGTGTGTCTTCCTCATCGATCGATGACAGAAAGCCTGAAACACCTCATAGAGCACCAGAGAGTTCATTTTAAGCCCCAACTTACTCATTCACGTGCATCAGCCGATTTAAACGCGGTGAAATCAACCACAATATTAATGCCAACACCAATGTCACCACTCCAATATTAGCAAATACCTGTGTATAAACCATCAGCGACTCCACACCGGGTTGCACGGTGTTTGGCAGAGCGGTATATGATGCAACCCAAGCACCTGTAAACCCCGACACTGACAACATTAAAAACCAAATCCCCATCACAAAACCCGCTATTTTTGGTGGAACCAACTCAGCCACCATCGCCACTCCCAGAGCCGAGACCAACACTTCCCCCAAACTCTGGAACAGATAAGCTACCACCAACCACCAAGACGACACCAGACCATTCGCATCATGCACATATCGACAAAAATATAATAATAAAAAACCAACACCACAACAGGTCATGCCCAAAGAAAATTTATAAGGTATAGAAAAAACAATATTGCGATGATTGAGCTTCAAATAAAACATTGCCAACAGCGGACTTATGATAATAACCCAGATGCTGCTTAATGCTTGAAAACTCTGAGGGTCAATCTCAATATACAGTAAACTGGCATGAACATTATTCACTGCGAATAAATTTAGCGACATCGGCACTTGTTGATACAACGTAAAAAATACCACCGCTTCCACCATTAAAATGGTGGCCACCCACATGCGTTTTCGAGCAGCTATATTCTCGACAGACATGTAATAAAAATATAGTCCCATAGCCAGTATTGTTATCAACCAAAGCAAATTTTCTGCGAGCATGACATGCCGTAAAAGATAAGCTGAAGCAATGGTAAGACCAACTATGCTCAAAGCAACAAGAATCCATTGCCATGAGCGTATTACCCGACGGTCAGACGGCGTATTGATCCCGACAAGATGCTGGCGTTGAAACCAATAATTGACCAGTCCCAATAAAATACCAATAAAGCTCACGAAATAAGCATAGGAATATCCATAATGGCTGGATAATGCTGGCCCAACAAATAGCGCGATAATGGCGCCCAGATTAATGGCCATGTAATAAAGTGTAAAACCGCTGTGTAATCGTGGATCGCCTACGGCGTATGATTTAGCCAGCAAATTGGATGGATTCGCCTTGAACAACCCATTCCCAACAGAAATAAGGCCAAGGGCAAGAAACACAGCTTGTTTATCAACCAACGCTAGGGCCAGATAACCAGACGCCAGCACAATCAATCCCAAAACCATAGTTCGCTTGGTACCCAAAACTCGATCACCTAGATAACCACCCAAAGCGACCATGCCATAAACCAGCGCGGAAAAGGCACCAAATGTGTAGTAAGCTGTTTGATAAGTGAAACCTAGGAATCGAATAAAATACAAAACCAGAATCCCCTGCACGGTATAGAAACCGAATCGCTCCCAAATTTCCAGCATGAAGATCATGTAAAAAGAACGCGGCTGCTCACGAAACATGGTAATCATCATTTTCTGCTGCCAGTGGAAGTTGTATACTAATTTATTGCAGATTGGTGGATACTACAACCTAAATTGATCGACAAAAAATATGATCGATATATCTAAAAATTATGAAAAAATTCAAGCGCATGGATTTACCTGTTGTCACGAATATAGACTTTGGTCACACAGATCCAATGATCACCTTACCTTATGGGCGCATTATGCAGATTAATGTTAATGAAAAACAAATCGCTATTTTGGAAAATTGGGTGCTTTAATGGAGCAGAGCAATAAACCCAATTTCTACATTTTCTCAGTCGGTCCAGGAGCAGGAAAAACTACAGTATTAAATGAACTAGCAAAACGCCATTATGGATGTGTGCCAGAAGTTGCTAGAGCAATCATCAAAAATCAAATTGCTATTAATGGCAATGCATTACACACTGGCGATCGAATCGCATACACCGATTTAATGCTTAAAAAATCTGTGGCAGATTTTGTTGACCAATCACCCAGAAACGACATACTTTTCTTCGATCGAGGGATCCCCGACCTCTACAGTTATTTAACACAATATTGTGGTGGAGTGACTCAAATAGTCGCCGATGCAATTCAGCATTATAGATACAATACGCTGGTATTTTTATTCCCTCCTTGGCCTGATATTTACTGTCATGATACTGAGCGTAAACAAAATTTAGACGAATCCATCAAAACTTATCATTCTGTAAAAATGGGTTATGATCATTGTGGATATCAAACTATTGATGTTCCTAGACTTTCCATAACAGAACGAGTTAATTTTATTTTGAATACGATTAATCATGAGTAAGAAAGTCATAGCGCCAAATCTGACAAAGACTCAGCCGCATCCAAAGCTTCATCAATATGATTTTCATCAAATACCAAAATATCATGTTGATTTAATAAGGTAGCTGTAACACCCATTCCAGGAATCAGTTTTCTAGAAAACGTCCCATCGTAAATTACATCGGAACCACAAGAAGGACTTTTCGCTTTCAAAATCGCAACCCGTATGTGATGTTTTTGCGCCAATGCCAACGTTTTTTGAGCACCAAGAATAAATTCATCTGTTACATCTTGGCCAGTGTTTGTCTTAATAGTCGCATCTCTGTTTAAAACAGCACTACCCACTTTACCGCCTTGAATTTCAGCAGGCGGTCTTGGCGTAGGTAATCCTCCAGCCATTTCAGGGCAAATCGTAATAACCTTTCCCGCTTTT
>CANNJI010000016.1 GCA_947504875.1 Legionellaceae bacterium | reverse complement strand
CATACAATCTCCTTTTGACGATTGGGATTATATGGTTTTTCAGCGAGTTACCTAATATTTATTGTTTAATCTTGCCACATCAGGGATGGTTTCCCGCCTGCGCGGGAATGACAGAGATTTTTTTGTCATGTACAGAGATAAATAATGAAAAACCGTAACTTCCCCCGTAAATTAACGATTTCTCGCTTTGACCAAAGCTTTTCGAATTGCACTTGCTTCATCTGATTGTTGAGGTAAGAACTTCAATAAATGTTCCCAATACCCTATCGCGGCTTTATAATTGTGATGTTTATAAGCATCCATGCCGAGCATAGCCAAGGCATCTGTTTGATCTGGATTTTGTTGAAGGAGCGATTCTAAAAGTAATCGGGATTCATCATCAAACGACTCTTTATTTAAAGCCCAAGTACTTTCTGCATAATTGATTGTAATGTTTACATCTTCAGGTGAGAGCTTATGCGCATGAGCAAAAGCCTCACGTGCATTTGTATAAGACAGCTGAGTCATATACAACCGCCCAAGCAAAAACCAACCTTCTGAACTCTCTGGATTGGCCTTTAATTTTTCAAGCATCGCTTTAACAAGCGCCTGCGGGCCGCCCATTTCAGTGAGTCGCTTATTTGCGGTATCAATTTTTGATTGTTTAAGATGATGCAATTTAAGGGACTCAAACCCTCCCCATTGCCAATAACCGATAAAAACCAATCCCAAAATAAATGCCATATAAAACAACTGTTTTTTTATGGTTAACCCTAAAGGATGCAGTGCAATAGCTGTGGCTGTTATGCCTAATCCCAGCAAAAGACTCAATAAGCCCCATTCAATCATGTCTTGTGGCCACCCAAAAAATTAAAAAACCAAACAGGAGGAAAATAAAAGGTCCCGCCCACAAAAGAAGCGTTGTGGATTTAACAGGAGGACTAAATAATATAAAATCACCATACCGCTCGGTTAAATAAGTGATAATTGTATCTGTTTTTTCGCCCGCCTTTACATGACGATAAACCTCAGCCCTCAAATCATTTGCAAGTCCAGCATTTGAGTCCGCAAGATCTTGATTCTGACACACAAGACAACGTAAATTTCGCAACAAATAATTAAACTGATCGCTTTGTTCTGAGGTTTCAAATGGATACAAAGGGGTTGCTTCTAAGCTGAAAGAAAACAAAAAAACCAAAAGGCAAGCTGCCGATTTTAATCTGCTCATCCCACGCGCTCCAAGCTTTTAATTTTGGGCAAAAAAGCTTGTTCCCAAATGGCCTGATTTAAAACACCAACATGTCGATATACAATCATACCTTGTTGATCAATCAAAAAAGTCTCAGGCGCACCATATACACCGAGATCAATTGCAACAAGGCCCTGGGAATCTTGGCCAATAGCACGGTATGGATCACCCCATTCATCTAACCAAGCCTTTGCCTCTTCACGTTTGTCTTTATAATTTAAACCATACAATGCGTAACCTTGCTTTTTTAAGTCCAATAAAAAAGATTGTTCTTCTGTACAAGCCGGGCACCAACTCGCCCAGACATTAAGAATTGAAACGTGGCCCCTCATGGTTGAAGGAGAAAATAGCGCTTGACCGCTAAGTGATTTTAATTCAAATGCAGGTAATAACTTGCCTACCTCAACCGAGGGCAATTCTTTTGGATTCAGTGATAACCCCCGAAACAAAAAAAGAATTAACCCAAGAAAAATAATAAAGGGCGCTAAACGCCAAGATAATTTCATGACTGAACGCTCATATAACGACGTTGAAACAGTGAAATAACCCCACCCAAAACCATGAGTAGTCCGCCGCCCCAAATCCAACGTACAAAAGGCTTATAATATAATCGAATCGACCACGCTTCCTCACCTAGTGGCTCACCAAGTGCCACATAAATATCACGAAAAAAAGTTGCGTCAATTGCAGCCTCAGTCATCGGCATATGACCAGCATCGTAAATTCTTTTTTCAGGATAAATCAGCGTATCCTGTCCATTTTTAGTTAATTTAAAACAAGTTTTGGTTCCATGATAATTAGGGCCTGTTAAACTCGCTTCACTTACAAACTCAAGCGCGTATCCTGAAAAAGACATCTGTTGACCTGGTAATAATTTAATATCTTCTTCATGACCAAAGCCCTGTGAAACTGAAATACCAATCACCGTAACAACCACACCTAAATGTGCGATAACCATGCCTAGAAATGACTGCCCTACTCCCAAAATTCCGCGTTGTTTAACTCGATAATAAAAAGCCAACAACGTCGATGAGCCAACCCAAAATGCGAGCGTTAATCCTAAAACCACAATTCTACTTTCATACCAAATCCAAGGAATGATTAAACTTATCATCATCGGAATACGTAAACGATGCCATACCTCTGACCAATGTGCACGTTGCCATCGTAAATGCAGCCCTAGTCCCATCACCAATAGACAAGGTATCATCAAAGGTACAAAAACTGCATTAAAATAGGGAGCACCAACCGATAATTTTCCCAAACCTAAAGCATCAATACACAAAGGATACAATGTACCCATCAGCACCGTTAACATCGCAACCCAAAGAAAAAGATTATTTAATAGTAAAGCGCCCTCACGAGAAAACCAATGGGCCTTTCGCGGCGAATAGAGTGTTTTTGCACGCGCAGCAAAAAGTAAAAGCGCGCCACCAATCACGGTTAATAAAAACATTAAAATATAAAGTCCTCGAGCAGGGTCTACTGCAAACGCATGTACCGATATTAAAACGCCTGAACGCACTAAAAAAGTTCCAATTAAACTCAGTGAAAAAGCGGTGATGGCCAAGAGCAGTGTCCAGGCTTTAAGCTCTTCGCGTTGTTCATTCATGGCCAATGAATGAATTAATGCTGTACCAACCAACCAGGGCATAAACGACGCATTTTCAACCGGATCCCAAAACCACCAGCCCCCCCATCCGAGCTCCCGATAGGCCCACCAACTACCAAGGGTAATGCCTAAGGTTAAACAACACCATGCCGCAAGGGTCCAAGGGCGTGTCCATTTAGCCCATGAAGAATCCATGCGCCCCATCCAAAGAACTGCAATTGCAAAAGCGAAAGCAACTGAAAATCCAACATAGCCCATATACAGCATCGGGGGATGAAATAAAAAACCGGGATCCTGAAGTAATGGATTTAAATCTCGACCCGTCTGTCCTAACATCTCAAATTGCCTCATGAATGGATTTGAGGTGGTCAGTAAAAACAAAATAAACCCAACGCTCATCATGCCTAAAACAACCAAAACACGTACACGCAATAAAGCTGGCAATGAGCGACTAAATAACGAAACCAATACCATCCAAAAACTTAAAATCAAAATCCACAGCAGCATTGACCCCTCATGCCCACCCCACACAGCACAGGCTTTGTAGAACCAAGGCAAAGCAATGCTCGAGTTTTGAAAAACATAGTGAACACTAAAATCATTGGTCAAAAAAGAGTACGTTAGCGCCAGATAGGACAAGACAATAGCGCCAAATTGAGCACACACATAATGCGTTGTTGTCGCCTGCATCTTCCCATTATTTCGCCACAAACCAATGGTTGGAATAACCGTTAACAACAAAGCAAACAACAACGCCAACACCAATGAGAATAAACCAAGTTCTGGAATCATAAATCCACCTTTTTCAGCGGATTACTTGCATTATTGAGTGCCGCTTTCACCTCTGGGGGCATATAGTTTTCATCATGTTTTGCAAGCACAACATTTGCATTGACCTTAAGCCCACCCAACCACATGCCTTCAACAACAATCCCTTGTCCCTCTCGAAAAAGATCCGGTAGAATTCCATTATGAACAACTAATAATGTTTTACTATGGTCTGTCAGTTTAAATTGAACATTTAATCCATCACCCCGAATAATGCTACCTGGAACAACAACACCACCCACTCGAATCGAATGAGATAACGGCGCTTGACCTAATGCAATATCACTCGGAGAATAAAATAGATTGATGTTCTGACGAAGCGCATACAAGACTAAACTAATGGCAAATGCCAAAAAAATCATACAGATAAAAATGCGAACCAATTTTTTACGCCGCGTCGGATGCATTACTCAGACCTACTAAACCATCGTTTAAGTACAACAAACGTCTTATGTTTATAACGACGTGCCCGATAACTCAAAAATATAAGCATACCAATAAAAAAACCATAGGATATCCATATGTAGCTCGAATAATTTAACATGGAAGCTCCTCCATTACGGCCCGTACCCATTGCTGACGTTTTTCACGGATTAATATAGCCTGTCGCGCATGATATAAAATAACCCAGGCGCAAAATAAACCAAGGCCTAACAAAACGATAAGCAAGGGTGGTAACATCGAGATATGAATTTTAGGTTTTGAAAAAAGAGATAAGGTTTGCCCTTGATGTAAGGTATTCCACCAATAAACAGAATAATGAATAATGGGTAAATCAACCAATCCCACGAGACTAAGAATAGCAACCAGTTTATCCGCTTGATCTTTCGCTTCATAAGCGTGGTGGGTCGCTATGATTGCAGCATAGAGAAAGAATAAGATAAGCTCCGAGGTAAGCCGTGCATCCCACACCCAAAAAGTTCCCCACATGGGTTTGCCCCAAAGACTACCCGTGAGTAAAGCGAGCAGGGTCATTACCGCACCAACTTCTGCAATAATAGAAAGCATGATGCCCGCCAGTTTTATTCGCCAAACCAACAAGAGCACGCTTAAAAAACCGAGCACAGCATAAAGCAACATCGACATAAATGCGCATGGGACATGAATATAAATAATACGGAAAATATCGCCCTGCTGATAATCCGGGGGAGAAAAAAACAACCCCCAAATCAAACCCACCAGCAGGAATAGTACAGAAAGTACGCCGAACCAAATCATCAGGCGATAAGCTCGTTCATAAAAACGCTTGGGAGATGCCAGTTGATACAGAAACGTCCACATAGATAAGCTTAAGGTTTAAAATTAACCCGTAATTCTATCATGAAACATCATAAACTGTCTTTTACTTTTTCTCTAAACTGCCATGGCATAAGAGACAGGGACCAAATCAACCCCACCCAATTCAGCTTCTAAATGATGCTCGCTAACTGTGGTATTAAAAAAACTTGGCTTTTTAAAATAAGATCTTGTTTCAATCTGCTTTACGGTAGCCCCAATCACTTTTTCTTTTTTAGCCAATATTTTCTCATGCTGATAAAATCCTATCCCAGCAACCGAGATACTCGCCAAGATAACCGCTAAAGGCACTATAAATGCTTCTATTGGAATTAGCAAAGAGAGAACAACCCCCTCAATAAGCACGCCAACCCCATTAGCGGCTAACCAGTTCATCGTCCAATTTTCGATAATTCTTAGCTCCTTATAGACTCGCGTCATGCTGTACGGATCATCCAGGCAAGAAAGAAGAAACAGTGCTGTTAGAGGCAAAACTAAAGGCGCCACCAAGTAAAGCGGTGAGCATCCCCAAAGAATAAACGTGGGCACCCAGTTAACGATAATATCAGTTAAACTTCGACACAGAAAAATTCGCGCAATCATCTTAGTAAAACAAAAGATAAAGTTACTTTTCTCGCTTTCATTTTTTTTAAGATGTATGACCGTTAAAAAATTATTTGCTAATTGCATCGCGTTTAAGTTTTTATCCCCTTTGCCTAATTGCCCTGTCAAAAGCCAGAGACCTAGGGTTGCTTCTTGTTGTTCTGCAGTCGATATAAGATCAAGTAAATCACTATACAACAATTTTAATTGTGAAAGCTGAACAGCTTGAGACGCAGTGCAGGTCGCTAATTTAGCGTCCATCTGTTGTATTGCTGTATTGGATATGTGTTTAATTTTTTCTAACATGAGGCTATCCTTTCGTGTACAGTCATTATTTTGATTGAATTATAATTAATATAATATTAAATGCAACGCAAATATCAATATTTATGCATTTTAATCTATTCGTATCGCCCCATGCGGGACGTCATCTGTCCGGCACTATACTCGACTTTGAAACCCATCGACCAATAATATACATCGTAAGAAATGCAACTGTAACGCCATATATAATGTTAATAAAACGCCACATCACAATGTCCTCTTGCGTCATTCCTGGTGAGGTTGTTAATAACATTGCAGCCAGTGCAATACCCATGGTATTGCCGATGTTTTTTAGCCATGTAGTTTTTATGCCCAAAGTATATCCAGAAAAAAACAATCCCAAACCCATCGGTAAGGCAACCCACGGATTTGATCCAGGAATATACACGGCTACTATTGCAGCAAAACCAACAATACACACATGAGCCAATACTCTTTTAAATGCATTATGGAATGACGTTCCAATATCTTCTTCTATAACAAACAAGCAACTGATTGTCCCCCAAAAACCCAAGGGATAGTCTAGCCACTGCCACGTTACAAAGGTAATAGCACAAGCCACTGTTAACATCAGTGCTTCTAAAACGATGGTTTTATGAAATTTAAATTGCAAATTAATTAAGACGCGACTTCCTGTTGCGTTTTTAAAGATAAAGCGACATAAAAAAGCCATAGCAAGGCAAATGAAACACCCCAGAAAAACTTCATAGGTTCTTATAATGGCCATTTTTTCAATGCTACTGATTAAACCCGAGCACATCACCAACGTATAAGTTATGCCAGCTACGATCATAAAATAGCGATACTTCGATGCCGCCAAACTTAATGCAATACATAAAAATAAACCGCTAAAAAAAAGAAGGGTTAGCCAGGCTGTCGGGAAAAGCAATATACATCCATAAGCAAAAGAAGCACCTAATGCAGTGCCCGATAGTCGCAGCAGGGTTTTATAGCACGTTGTAAGATAATCGTGTTGAGTCACCGCTGCAATAGAAATAATGGCCCAATAGCCATCTTGCAATTTAAAATAGAAACAAATGTAAAATGCGACAAGGCCACCGAAGGCCATGACGCATGCTGGAAATAGTCGATTAGCAGATATATTGTCCACGACAAGCTCTTGTCAGTGGTTAACGAGCAAGGACCACATCAATGATATGCGTATCATGATAAGGAAAAGTAAATATTTTATTAAATAATCGCTTCATTCTATTCAAAAGAAACTGCCTAGGCAGCAGTTTAATTGACAAACTATTCAAAAACCAAGTGCCATCTATACCAAATGCAGCCAACTCTTCAATATCGTTAAATACAATAGGTATTTCTAACCGATAATGATGTAACACCTCGAAATGATGTGCCTTAAAGGCTGCCAGTAATTCAGCTTTAGAAGCGGCAACGGGTGTTTGCTTCACAATGGACTTATAATAATGACCCACCACACTGCTCAACAGTGTGCCTTTTGCTATGCAATCAGCCAAATATTGCTGAGCGAGAGGGAAAGAATCGTACGTCGTGGTGATCATCGAAAAATAGCCTGATGGGCGAAGCAATTGACGTGCGGCACTAAACAATGTGCTCGTTGGCATATAGGCATTAATGAAATGTGCAAGAACAAGATCTTGCGTATGCGCAGGAATAAAATTCATGATATTAGCGGCGCTTGATTCAATGGTTGTTAAAGGCAAGGCTTCTTGTGCTATTTTTAACATTTCAGAAGAAATATCAACCCCGATATAATCCGCCTGAGGAAGTTTTATTTTTAATCGCTTTAAAAAAGCGCCATCCCCTACACCAAGATCTAATACTTTACACGTAGCTCTTGCTTCAAGATCTAACGTTGAAAATTGTTCAAGAGCAATACGATGGCTTGCGCTAATTGCACCAAATTGGTCAGCTCCACTGTATCCCGATGCAAAATCATTAAACATTGCTTTTGTTTTCATGCCAGTCCCTATGTTTCAACGTTTTTTTGCAAAACTCATTAAACGTTTTTTACGCTTAATTTGACGTTCCGTTAATTTATTTTTCTTTTCTCGATATGGATTATCACTTTGTTTAAACTCTAATTTCAAGGGTGTCCCAACTAAACCAAGGGCCGTTGAAAATCCTTTAGATAAATATCGTTTATAACTATCCGGCAATGCACTGAGTTGATTCCCATGAATGACTACGATAGGTGGATTACGCCCACCCGCATGTGCATACCGAAGTTTAATGCGTCTACCGTTGACCAAGGGCGGAACATGAGCCGCAACCATCGTCTCGAGCATGCGTGTAAGTTTAGGCGTTGAAAAAGCCTGCGTAGCTGAGCGATATGCCTGTAATATATCCTTAAACAGCAAACCCACCCCACTACCATGTAATGCTGATATATATCGAGTTTTAGCGAAATTTACAAAATGAAGTCTTCGTTCAATCTCTTCTTGAACATGTTTTTTATGATCTTCCTCTAATCCATCCCACTTGTTAACCGCTAAGACCAGCGCTTTGCCCGCGGTTATAATAAATTGAAGTAAATGTAAATCTTGATCAGTGAGTGCATCGGCACCATCAACCATCATCAAACACACATGCGCTGCTTTGATCGACTGTAATGTTTTAATAATTGAGAATTTTTCAATTTTTTCATCAACACGTGAGCGCCTGCGAACCCCAGCTGTGTCCACGAGAACATAAGCTTGGCCATCTCGCTCAAAAGGCACAGCAATGCTGTCCCGAGTTGTACCAGGCATGTCATATACAACAACACGTTCCTCACCTAAAATTCGATTTACAAGCGTTGACTTTCCAACGTTAGGACGGCCAACAAACGCAATATTGATTACGCCTTCTGGGGAATCAATTTCACTGGCCTCATCTTTAAATGTCAATACAAGTGTCTCTAAAAGAGATTGAATTCCTCGACCATGCGTCGCTGAAATACCATAAACATATTCAAACCCTAACGTTTGAAAATCTGCCGAGGCAACTGTTTCTTCGAGCCCATCTACTTTATTAACAATTAACCAAACAGGTTTTCCTAGTTTTCTTAAACGTCGTGCAATCGTTGCATCGAGTGGCGTTAAACCTGCTCGAGCATCCACTAAAAAGAAAATAACATCTGCTTCTTCTAATGCCATTTTTGATTGCTTCGACATTAAAGCATCAACAGCGACGTCTTCAACACCAATTCCACCCGTGTCTACAACAACAAAGTGCTTATCTTGAAATGTTGCCTGTCCATACTGCCTATCCCGTGTTAACCCAGGGAAATCTGCAACCAACGCATCCTGTGTACGGGTTAAACGATTAAATAGAGTCGACTTTCCAACATTTGGACGACCCACCAAAGCAATTACAGGTATCATTAGTTTATCCTCTCAGCGAAATACACGACAACACTCCTGCTGCGAGCACATAAATTTTATCCCCAGAAACGCTTGGGGCTACTTCAATCGCACCACTCTGTTGAAAGCGCGACAAAAAACTACCATGCTGTTTATTTATCACATGCAAAAGACCAGTTTTATCACCCAGTAAAACATATTGCCCCATAATTACGGGCTCTGTAACACCCCGTGCTTTTAAGCCTTCTTGTTTCCACTTGACTTGCCCTGAACTCATATCATAAGCCCAAATAACATCATCACTGTCCGTCATATAAATTGTATTGTTATCATATGCTAAATTTTTATAGGTTGACGCAGGTTTGTGCCACAAAAACTGACCGGTTTTTAAAGACAATGCACCTATCTCTCCCTGGTAACTTGCAAGGTAAACCAGCTCTCCTTTAATAATAGGATCAGCATCAATATCAACCAAGCGTTCTACGTCACTCGAACCACTTGCATAAGAAATGCTTCGCTGCCAAACAACATGACCTGTAGCAAGCTCCACTGCGTCTAATTTTCCATCAGAAAATCCAACTAAGATGAGGTTGCCCATTTTTACAGGCGAAGCACTCGCTTTTAAAATCAAATTTGGCGCTCCATGCTCAACCACAAAACGCCGTACACCTGTTTTCAATTCAAATGCATATACATTGCCATCAATACTCTTAACAACAAGTGCATCTGACACAAATAAAGGTGCGGACAAAACATCACCCGAAACACTTTTTTCCCAAACGAGATCGCCATTCTGGGTTTTGAGTAAAAGAACATGTGAATTATTTGTGCCTAACGCCAAATAATCTCCAGAGACTACAGGGCCACTCACTAATCCTTGTTTAAATGTTTTCGTCCAGTGGACTTTTCCAGTATTTTTATCAATTGCCTGTACACGGCCCGTTGAATCGGCAATAAACAAAGTATTACCCTGAATATGGGGGTTAAGCTTCAGGTAATTTCCGGAATGTTTAGACTTACCAACTGGCATAGACCAAATGGTTTTTATTGATTGGCTTGAGGATAATGGCGCCATTGACGTTGGTTTAGGCGTATTATCTTTTCCAAGTAAGTAATCATCGATTTGTGTACAAGACTGCAAAAACAAACACAAGCCTAGACATCCTATCCATTTTTTATCAGCAAACACCATATACCTCTTTAATTAAGCCACTTGGGACACTAAGGGAACTGCTTTAGACGATTGTTCAAGCAGAGCCATATCATTGGTTTTCATATCCAAAAAAGGATTGCCTATCCCGCGCTGCTGGCCTTCGTTAGCAGCTTTTTTATATAAAGCTAAGGCCTCTTTATATTGGCCCATTGCAGCATGTACATCTCCTTTGAGCTCATTAACCAAAGGCATATAACTTGTTAGCGTTATATTTTTAAGATGATCCAATGCTGCTTGATATGATTTTTCTGCAAATAGAATGCGTGCCACTCTGAACATTGCAATTTGACGCATTGCGGGCATCTTACCATGAGAAGCAACGGCATCAAGCGCTGCACGCGCCTTTGGATATTGCTTATGGGCCACAAAATATTTGGCAAGTGTAAGTCGTGCCACATCTGCGTAAACTGTTCCACCGTATTCGGTGGTCAGCGTATTTGCATAGGCGCGTAATGCTTTATTATCCTGATTTGAGAATGAAACCATCATTTGCTCATACACTTGTGAAGCATGCTGATTAACTTGCTGAACATGGTAAGTCCAATAACGATAAACAGAAAAACAAACCAAAATCACAGTTAACAAAATTGTTGCTGGCCGTTGAATTTTAAGCCACTTATTTTTAATTACTTCTAACTGCTCTGTTTCTGTCATATATACGGACATATTGTTCTCCTCTACGCCAGCGAAAGTGTTTCACACAAGGTTTTATAAATATCAGCTTGATTTACTATGATTTGAGGATTTGATGACCGTAGATCTTTAATACTTACGGTTCCATTATTAACCTCATCCACACCCAAGATCAATGCAAATCTTGCGCCAGATTTATCTGCTTTTTTAAACTGATTTTTAAAGCGACCACCAGCTGTATTAGTCACAACAGCCCAATTAGGCGCTTCATTTCTTAATTGTTCTGCTAATCGTAAGGCTTGTATTTGTGCCCCGTCACCTTCAGCCATAATATATACCTCAGGTAGCGGTTCTGCTAGAGACAGCTCAGCCATCGTATTCATAAGCAAAAGTAGTCTATCAGCCCCTATTGCATAACCAGCAGCAGGACAAGGCTCTCCACCCAGTTGCTCTACTAAACGGTCAAATCGTCCCCCAGCACAAACTGTAGATTGACTTCCTAAAGCATCAGTAACCCATTCAAATACTGTGTGCTCATAATAATCTAATCCACGAACAAGACAAGTATTAATCGAATAAGGGATCCCCAACGCTTCAAGACCGCTACACAATTGATGAAAGTAATCTTGACTCGCTTGCCCCAAGGCATCAAACAACTTTGGCGCATTCGCTATAAGCGTTTGCATTTGCGGATTTTTCGAATCTAAAATACGCAGTGGGTTTGTATCTAACCTTCGCTTACTGTCTTCATCTAAGAGCTCATGATGCGAACGAAAATAATTGACGAGCACATCTTTATATTGAGCACGCTCGGAGACTTCACCCAATGTATTAATTTCTAAACGAATTGCATGTGACAATCCCAGAGTCTTCCATAATCGTGAACAACTAGAAAGTAATTCGAGTTCGATACCAACGCCGGATATTCCAAATACTTCAACACCTAACTGTACAAATTGACGATAACGCCCTTTTTGTGGTTTTTCATAGCGAAACATGGGGCCTGCATACCATAACTTTTGTGTTTGATTATGCAATAATCCATGTTCTAAGCATGCACGTACACACCCAGCAGTCCCCTCAGGCCTCAAGCTAAGAGACTCAGCATTTCGATCAGGAAAAGTGTACATTTCCTTTTCAATAATATCGGTTACTTCACCTATTGAACGTTTAAATAAATGCGTACTTTCGATGAGTGGCATACGAATTTCTTGATAACCATAACTGAACATACACGCCTGAAACACATGCTCTAAAAAACGCCACGCGTAAGTTTCTTGAGGCAAGATATCATTCATGCCACGAACAGCGCGAATAGGCTCACTCACGTTCTACATCTCCTACCAAGGAAGATTGGTTAACAGAAGATAGTAAAGATCGCATTTTTGATAAATCAGTTAAACGAATTTCGTTTCCAGATTGAACAGGGGTTGCTTTTGCTTCATTTACAGTTTCAGGAATCAATACAGCATCGTCTTTACTTTTATCCCACCACATTGCAACAGCAATAAGAACTGCTACACCAAAAAATAGTGTCACCCATCGCACAACATGCTCAGCTCTATTGGTTGTACGGCGACTTTGCCACAAAGCACGTTCGCTGGGTCGTTCATTTGCATGAAATTCATCATACAAGGCGATCAGTGAATCACCAGAAACATCCAACAACTTTGCATATGCACGTATATAGCCTCGAATGAATACAGGCTCAGGCATATGATCATAATCATCTGCTTCTAACAGCTCAATCATTCGCACCCGTAGATGTAGCTTAGCTGCAACGTATTCAAGCGGATATCCTTTTTGCAGGCGTACAGTTGCTAAGAAGCCGCCAGGCTTTTTATTTAATTGTTCGTCACTTGAATCCATCGTTAAGGTTGTATTCATTTTATTCTCCGTCCAAAACACAAAAAGTATTATACCTATGAAGCATGTTCCGTGCTAGCAAGGTTTATCTCTGACTTTTTAAAATGGATCGCTTGCCAACGGCGCGAACGACTTGTCCTGTCGTGGACATCACCGGCCAATTGGCCACATGCAGCATCAATATCATCACCACGTGTTTTTCGTGTAATGGTATTAATGCCTTTTGCAGTCAATATGTCTCTGAATGCATCGATTGCAGCTCTTGATGAACATTCATATTGCGTAAGTGGAAATGGATTAAAAGGAATTAAATTGACTTTGCAAGGCACATCACGCAACAAGTGTATCAACTGCATTGCATGTTTTGGTTGATCATTAACCCCTTTAAGCATCACATATTCAAACGTAACAACACGTTTTGGTTCATTTTTAAAATAATTTTTACAGATCGACATCAGTTCAACCAAAGGATATTTTTTATTGATTGGAACCAGTTCGTCTCTTAACTCGTCTGTTGGTGCATGTAAAGATACTGCGAGCGACACAGGACTGCAGTCTCGTAAACGTTCCATCTCTGGAATAATCCCTGAAGTGCTAAGCGTGACACGGCGCTTTGACAAACCGTAGCCCAAATCATCCATCATAATATCCATCGCACGAACAACAGGATCAAAATTCAGCAAGGGCTCACCCATGCCCATCATGACAACATTGGTGACATGACGGTCATGCATGCCTTCTTTTTTAGACAAAACACGTACAGCAACCCATACCTGACCAATGATTTCTGCTGTTGACAAATTCCGATTGAATCCTTGCTTCCCCGTTGAACAAAAACTGCAATTTAACGCACATCCAACCTGTGATGAAACACAGAGTGTTCCACGGGTTGCCTCTGGAATAAAAACAGTCTCGATACAATTGCCACAATCAAGTTTAAGTAACCACTTATGTGTACCATCATTTGATTGTTGGCAACTGACGACTTCAGGCAAACGAATCTCAGCGATTTCTTCTAATCGCTCACGAAACACTTTACTAAGATTGGTCATGGTTGAAAAACTTGAAAGCCCGCCTTGATGAATCCATTGCATCAGTTGTTGAGCACGATAAGGTTTTTCACCCAATTCATGGCAAAATGTGCGCATTTCCTCAACATTAAAATTTAATAGATTTATTTTTGGCTGGCTCATCAATGACAATCTCGACTCAATTATGTACGATCAGAAATATCGCTTGGCTCGAAGAAATATGCAATTTCTTGTGCGGCTGTTTCTGCGCTATCAGAACCATGAACAGCATTTGCATCGATACTGTCAGCAAAATCTGCTCGTATTGTTCCTGGTGCCGCTTCTTTAGGATTGGTTGCTCCCATAATTTCGCGGTGTCTTAAAACAGCATCAGGACCTTGTAATGCTTGGATCATGACAGGACCAGAGATCATGAAAGATACCAACGCATTGAAAAAAGGACGCTCTTTATGTACTGCGTAAAAACCTTCTGCTTGTTCACGGGTTAATTGAACCATTTTAGCTGCGACAATATTAAGTCCCGCTTGTTCAAATCGCGTATAAATTTGACCGATCACTGATTTAGCGACGGCATCTGGCTTGATAATTGATAAGGTTAATTCAGTTTTCATAAGACGCTCCAATGCATATAAAAGATTAAAGGGGCGGATTATACACTAAAATGAATGTAAAAGGTTAGGACTCATCAAAATCATTTTTACTCTCAAAATGAATCTTGCGAAAAAATCGATGGATAAGCGGAGATAACATAATGACAACAACAGCAATAAAGGCGAGCCCACTGAACAAAGCATAGCATCCTGAAAAGAATTTACCCCCATCCGTATGCAAGGTTGAAGCAGGCCCCATACCTGACAAAATCATTGAAGCGTTCATAAACGCATCAATCCAGGACATCCCTTCAGTTAATCGATAACCCAACATCCCCACATAAAGCCCTGAAAAAACGATGACCAGACAAACCGCTGTATTTCTTAGGATATGCTGAGCCATATGTTGATGAATAGACTGTCCTTTTGCTCTCTTAATTGGCATATATCCTCCTATTTTATAAGCGCAAATTACACGATACGCTAGACAAAGGAGAATTTAAACCTCATAATTTATCTTTTTTTCGACATGCTCATGCCCATTTCCCTTGATTGAAATAAAAAACCTGTCTAAATCATATGGAACGCCCACGGCTGTCGCATTAAAATCTGCTCAGTTTGCTGTAGGTTGGGCCTTGGCCCAACAACAAATACAAGCAAACAATCCAAAGCATGTGCTGCTACTAAGCATGGCATGTCATTTTTAGCTCGGACATATATGCACATAGCTGATCTGTAAACTTTAGTTCGTTATTTCGGAGCATTTCAGACTTTATTTGCGCAATTATGTTGGGTAAAAAGTATAATGAAATGACGTATCTTTTGATGGTACGGCCGGCTGTCTTCTTATCGGCTTTCGGATGGAAGGTGAAAGCAGTTCAGCTCTGAAAATTTGTTTAAATTCTTCGAGTGTCATGATAGTTCGCCAAAATAAAAAAGACATTGTACCGCAAAAAAGATCTTGTTGTCCTATTTTTGTGTTATCATACATCTTAAAGTTGCGCTAAGAGGTGTTCAATGAAAACTGTTTTTGAAGTGTTAAATGTTAACCCATTGGACACATGGGAAGAATTTTGTGATAAGATTTTGGGTGCTAATAAAGAGGACCAAGTTGTTCCTGCGGCGATTGCTGAGGTAGCGGGTGTATTCAATAGCAAAGAAAAAAATCTGCTAAGTTTGATCAAAACCCCAGAATATTTGAACGCAACGCTTCAATACCTAAGTGAAGGTGAAGTTGCGCGCACACTTGCTGCTTTAAATAATGCCGGGATCTTAGCGTTATTGGTCAACCGCGTCGATCATCTCTTCAGTGTGTTAGATGGACTTGATGAGGGCAAATCGCTTGTTGCTGTAAATGGTTTGCGCCGTTTGGCTTTATTTGATCAATTGGCAGCGCTGCAAGTCGGTGCCGAGGGTCCATTAACAAGGACAAATGCCCTAAAAGAAAGTATTTTTCGAGCATTTCAAGGCCGAACCCCAAGGAGACAAGCATTTGAGGCGTTAACTTCAGGATTAACCCCTTCCTATTCTTTGAATGGTGTGACGGTGGGTTTGAGTGCATTATTTCCTAGTGTGCAAACACTTTATGGTGAATCAAAGCAAGTTAAGCAAGTTAATGATCTTTTACAAAAAGGGATTTTATTGAATCAGATAGTGTCTAATATTGTATCTTTGACAAATATTCCGTCTGGTGATGCATTGGCGTTTACGTACGCACTAGGGGATTTTGACAAGGAGCGTGTTAAGCGGTTTCTTGACGGTTTTTTATTGGCCTTATCTTGCAAGCACATGATCAGCAAACCTTCAATGTTAAAGCATTATGCTCATCAAGGATCTGCAATGTTAAAGCATTATGCTCATCAAGGACCTGAAATTGTTGACTTTTATCGTGTCCAAGTGGCGCAAGTAAATTTAAAAATCTTATTGATCTATTTTATTTTATTTACTACGGTAAGTAATCTTTTTTTATCAAAAAATTTTACTTCAGCCTTAGCTTGGGCAATGTTTTGTCGTCTGAGTTACTTTTTGATTTTTGCTGGGATGTCGCCGGTTAAGTGTTTACCAGCATCTAATCATCTTTCACAAAGACAGCAATTAGATCGTTTTGTAAGTATTCTGTCTTGTATGCCAGAAGAGTATGTATCTTTGATTAATCAATCGCTTGAATTAGGGATTGACGATGTAACCCTTTCTTTATATGTAAAAAATGAGTTAAAAAAATATGCATATACATTACATCCTGCTTCTGATGATACAATTTTGAGTGAAGCGACTGATTTTAATGCGCTTGCCGAATCTGTTTATCGTAATAAAGCATTAGAAAAGAAAGCTGAGCTCCAATTGAAAAAGCGAATGAGAGATTTGAAAATTATCAGCACCGCTTTAGATACAGAAGTAAAACGGATGGGTCGTGATCCTGCACATGCAGCTAAAATTATAAAGCTTGAAAAGATCAAATTATTTATTTGCGAAGATAAAGATGCTTGGATTTGGAAAAATGATAAACATTTAAATTTATTGCTTGGTGTAGTTCGGGCGATTTTTGATGAACAGACCAGTTCGTTTGGTCTGTTGATGGAAAAACTAGGTGTTGTTCATTTGTTTAAGCCTACAAAAAGTAGTCAGAATCTAAGTGAAACCCTGGCATTATCTGGTTTACAATCAATGCCCGTGGATGAAATATCTCAACATGTTGATTCTTTAACATCAGCAGAAAATGCATTGATTTGGCTGGGCCTAGATCCAAAATTCGATGAGAGAAAAGATAGAAAAATACGTATGATTGAAAGCTTAAACCTTTTTTTGCAGGGAAAAGTTAGCTCATCTTCTCTGCCTATTAAGCAGGAGTTATTTAACAAGCTTTTGTCTTTTATGTCTGCTCAATGTGTTCGTGATCATTTGATGGACGAAAACCATGACTTACATAGCTTATGTCTTTTTATTGCGGTAGTCAGTTTAATTGAGTCATCTCCATTAAATTCTGGGCTGGAATTTTTTTCTATGCCTGATGGTGCTCGGGATGCATTGGGGTTGCGTTCAACCAGTTATAAAGAATTTAGTTCTTTATTAGATCAGTATCATTATGGGTTTACTATACCGTCTGCAGCGCAAAGAAATGAAATGCTAGAAAAGTTAAAAGGTGTGAATGTCGATGAATTTATTCGGTTGCTTGGTCCTTGTGAGCCATCTGATCAAGTAGATAGTCATCGCATATGTCTTTGATAGGGCACGAACCACAAAGTGGATTGCGTGCTTTGCAAATGTATCGGCCATGTAAAATAAGCCAGTGGTGCGCGAATGCCAGCACCTGCTATGACAGACACCAAATATTCCTCTTTTCGCTGTATTTCTTAGGATGAGCTGAGCCATATGTTGATGAATAGACTGTCCTTTTGCTCTCTTAATTGGCATAGTCACTCCTGTTTTATAAGCGCAAATTACACGATACGCTAGACAAAGGAGAATTTAAACCTCATAATTTATCTTTTTTTCGACATGCTTATGCCCATTCCCTTGATTGAAATAAAAAACCTGTCTAAATCATATGGAACGCTTTCTATCCTTAACGATATCTCACTCACGGTGTATCCTGGTGAATTTTTAACGCTACTGGGTCCTTCAGGCTGTGGAAAAACAACCCTGCTTCGCATGATATCAGGGTTTGACAGCGCATCAGCTGGCCAAATACTTATTAATGGACAATGCGTCGATCATTTGCCGCCACAACAACGAGATGTTCACACGGTTTTTCAAAGTTATGCTTTATTTCCTCACCTCACTGTGTTTGAAAATGTTGTTTTTTCGCTGCGTTGTCAAAAAATTAATGAAGAAGAAATAAAACAGCGCGCAGATGAAGCACTTAAATTAGTACAGCTTGAATGTTTTGAAAACCGCATGCCCAAGCAACTTAGCGGAGGCCAACAACAGCGGGTTGCCATTGCGCGTGCAATCATCAATCGCCCGTCGGTACTGCTTCTTGATGAACCCTTAAGCTCTTTGGATTATCGACTCCGAAAAGCCATGCAGTCTGAACTTAAACAATTGCAAAAAAAATTAAATATGACCTTTATTTTTGTTACGCATGACCAAGAGGAAGCGCTCTCAATGTCTGATCGTATTGTCATTTTTAATCATGGACATATTGATCAAATCGGTACACCTCGTGAAGTTTATGAAACACCAAACAATCTCAATGTAGCAATGTTTATTGGTGAAACCAATTGTTTTGATATTGAAGTCCTTGAAACACAGGACAATGAGCTCATTACTGAGGTTGAAAACATTCGTCTGGTTTGTAAAAATACGCATGACTACAAAATCGGTGAAAAACTACATCTCATTGTTAGACCAGAAGATATTCGTGTATGGATTGAATCCGAATTAGAGACTACAAACGGAATGCTGCCCGGAAGAATTGTTGATATCATCTATAAAGGATCTACAGTAGATCTCAAAGTTATTCTTGAATCAGGTAAAGTGATCAATGCATCTGAATTTTTTGATGAAGATGACGACGCACTTGAATATGAGCTCAATGAATCCGTATTCGTGCAGTGGTTTACTGGCTGGGAGGTGTTGTTACCTCATGAAAACTAAATCGTTGAGCCTTCTTGTCATTTATACCTGGCTTTTCTTATTTAGCCTTCTCCCATTAATTCTTATTATCATTGCGAGTCTTTTATCAAAAGATGCCACGTCGCTCATCAATTTACCTGTGACCCTTAACAATTATATTGCACTTTTTTCTCCCGCGTTTCTCACCGTTTTTGTGCGCTCACTCCTGATTGCCATCATCACAACCTTAGGATGCCTTATCCTTGCCTATCCATTTAGTTATTTTATGGTGAAATCAAAACATCAATCACTCTTACTGCTCCTGATTATTATCCCATTCTGGACCAGCTCCTTGGTCAGAACATATGCCCTCATTGCGCTGTTTAAACTCCATGGTGTATTAAACACTATGTTATTATTTTGTCACATTATTGCTCATCCAATCCCTTGGCTTTATTCTAATTTTGCAGTGATCAGTGGGCTTATGTATACACTTTTCCCTTTTATGGTCCTGCCTATTTTTACCAATATGGAGCGATTCGATTTTCGACTCATTGAGGCTGCTGAAGATTTAGGGGCAAACAAACGCGCTTGTTTCTATCGTATTTTTTTACCCAATACCATCGATGGTATCGTATCAGGCTCCCTTCTTGTATTTTTGCCCGCGATGACCCTCTTTTATATCCCAAACATTTTAGGTGGGGCTCGCTCGATTTTATTAGGAAATATGATACAAAATCAGTTTATTGTTCTTGAAAACTGGCCTCAGGGCGCTGCAACCAGTGTCTGTTTAACCAGTATTTTAATTTTACTCCTTTTCATTTTCCGAAAAATTAAAGGTCCCATGTTATGAAAAATGCCCTACAAAAATCATACATGGCCCTGGTCTATACATTGCTTTACTTCCCGCTGTTTATTCTTATTTTATATTCTGTCAATAATGCGAAGTTTTCTTTGTTATGGCATGGATTTTCATTTCACTGGTATCAGGAATTATTTCTTGATGGCGATTTATGGGTTTCTTTTTTTCATTCATTACTCCTTGGAATCGTTGCCTCTTCAACAGCAACATTAATGGCACTTTTTTGTTGTATATATTTTTTCTTATCTCGTCAGCGAAACAGCGCCTCATTTTATAGTATTTTACTTTTACTGATTATTTTACCCGATCTTGTTTTAGGCGTTTCTTTGCTTTTATTTTTTAATATTTCAGGCATTTCCCTGGGGTTTTTAAGTTTACTCATTGCACATATTACATTTTGTCTTCCCTTTGCGATTGTAACCATTCGAAGCCGTATTCATACGTTAGACATTAATATTTATTTTAGTGCAGTTGATTTAGGCGCGACGCGAACAAAAGCGATCACGCGTATTATCTTACCTTTATTAAAGCCTGCCATTTTAAGTGCTTTCTTATTATGTTTTACGCTGTCATTTGATGACGTTATTATTAGCTATTTTGTTGCAGGACCAGATTTTAGTATTTTACCCCTGTCCATTTATGCCTTAGTACGCGCAGGTGTTACGCCTGAACTGAATGCGCTATGTACCATCACTTTTTTAATTTCTATGCTCTTGGTTATTATAGCTCACCAAGCCTCCCGGAGCCCATCTTAATGAAGCTGCTGATATTAATCATGAGTTTACTCAGTACTTCGGTCATAGCGAATCAACGTATTGTAAATGTCTATGCCTGGGGCGGTATTATCCCTAAAAAGGTAATCCAGGATTTCGAGCATACAACTGGCATTAAAGTCAATTTTTCTACCTATGATAACAATGAAACAATGTATGCTAAATTAAGAACATCAAAACAATCCATTTATGATGTTATCTTGCCATCTGCCTATTTTGTTGAGCGAATGAGCAAGCAAGGCTATTTAACGCCTCTTGATAAAACCAAATTACCGCATATAACTAACTTATCTCATCATTTTATTGACAATTCCTATGATCCCAACAATCAGTACAGTATCCCACTGATTTGGGGAGCCACAGGACTGTTTTATAATCAAAACTGGGTGAAAGTAAAGCCCAAAAAATGGCGTGACCTTTGGAGTAAACAGTGGCTAAATCAACTCATGATACTTGATGACCCACGCGAAGCCTTTGCCATTGCTTTATTTTATTTAGGTTATTCAGCAAATGATACCAATCCAAAGCATATTGATGAGGCGTTTAAAGCGCTGATGATGCTAAAACCAAATATTAAATTGTTTGCAAGTGAAAGCATACAAGCCATTATGATTGATGAAGACACCATTGCAGGAACTGCCTGGAACGGTGATGTGTACAAGTCCCATCGTGAAAATCAGGCTGTAAAATTCGTCTACCCAGAAGAAGGGTATATCATCTGGATAGACTGTTTAAGCATTCCTAAAAATCCACCTCACTCAGAGGAGGCCTATGCGTTTATTGATTTTATGTTGCGTAAAGAAACAGCTGCGGATATAGCGAAAATCGAAGGCCATGCCATAACCAATGAAAAAGGAATAGAACTATTGCCGGATCAAATTAAACATGATCCCTTGGTTTATCCAACGGAAAATACGCTTAAAAGAGCTACTGTTCAAACAGATGTTGGAGAAGATGCCATTGCATTATATCACGCGTACTGGCAGCAATTAAAATTATCCTTTTAATCACCACGATACTCCAATACAATGTAATATATTTAATCAAGCTCATGTTTTATAGTACCGGGCAGATCACTTGATGGCTGATAAAGCGCGTTTATAGTGCCTTCCATATGACTTGATGACCGATTAAGCGCACTAAACTCGCTATGCTCAGACAAAGCGTGCTTACCTGTTCATCAAGTCATCTGTACGACACTATAACTGTCCAGCAAACCAACTATCCGGTTCCAAAATTTAATTGATGGATGTCTACAGGAGAAAGGATGAGCCACCAAGAGATAAAAAAACACACGGAAGGTGAACTGTTCTATTCAAATGATCCAACCAATGGACAGATCATCTGGGAAGGACGGATTGCCACGCAAAAAGAAATCGCTGCAAGCTACCAGGCCGCTCATCATGCTATGGGCCCCTGGGCGTCACTCCAAGTGGCTGAGCGCGCAATTTATCTTGAAAACTTTGCTCAAGAAATTAAAAAAAAACACTCTATTTTAACCCAATTAATCGCCACGGAAACAGGAAAACCCTATTGGGAAGCAGAGACAGAAACGAATGCAGTGATTGGGAAAATAGCCCTGTCAATTAAGGCATATCAAGACCGAACGTCTGAACAAATTAAAACACAAAACAATATCAAAAGCTGCCTCCGTTATAAACCTCAAGGTGTTGTGCTCGTTCTAGGCCCATTTAACTTTCCAGCGCACATCAGCAATGGACATATTGTCCCGGCCTTACTCGCAGGAAATACCGTCATCTATAAACCCAGTGAGTTAACACCTGCCGTCGCTGAATTTATTGTTAACTGCTGGCATGAGAGCGGTCTTCCCAAAGGCGTGTTAACCCTTGTGCAAGGAAATGCCGAAACAGCAAAGTCTACTTTTCAACATGAACTTCAGGGTGTTTATTTTACGGGTAGTTATCGTGCTGGCGTTGCTATTAATCAATTTTTTTCTAAACGACCTGAAGTTATTCTTGCGCTTGAAATGGGAGGGAACAACCCTTTAATTATTGATGAAGTCAACAGTATTCCTGCCGCAATATACCATACTTTATTATCAAGTTTTTTAACAGCAGGGCAACGCTGCACGTGTGCCAGACGCATCATGATTCCAAATAATTCAGCAGGCGATCAGTATCTAAACGCCCTTATCAATGCAACACAGGCTATTCGGATTGGCTCTCCTTTTGATGATCCAGCACCCTTCATGGGGCCTGTTATTCATGAGTTGCATGCGAAACAACACGTTAAAACTCAAGATGCTTTAGCAAAAATTGGTGGCGTAAGTTTGTTACGCATGGAACACCTTAAAGAAAAAACAGGGTTTCTCTCACCTGGGATTATGGATATGACGCACGTTTTAAACCCGCCAGATGAAGAGCTATTTGCGCCTTTTGTCCAAATTTATCGGTATACCAACTTCAAACACGCTATTGCGCTTGCCAACCAAACACGCTACGGCTTGGCAGCAGGATTAATCAGTGACAATGCTGCGAATTATCAAACGTTTTATCAGCATATTCGTGCAGGGCTTATCAACTGGAACAGGCCAACCACAGGTGCTGCGAGCGTTCTTCCCTTTGGTGGGGTTGGACTGAGCGGCAATCATCGGCCCAGTGCATATTTTGCAGCTGACTATTGCGTTTATCCCATTGCAAGTATTGAAGAAGAACAGCTTAAACTCCCAGAAACGCTTTTGCCTGGAGTACCCACCTTATGACAACCTACGAACTCAATCTTGAAGGGCTCGTTGGACCAACGCATCACTATGCCGGCCTTTCATGGGGCAATACAGCCTCAACATCAAACGCACATCAATTATCAAATCCTCGTGCGGCGGCCCTTCAAGGACTGCATAAAATGGAGCTATTACATGGTTTAGGCATTCAACAAGCCGTACTTCCCCCCCATCAACGACCTGATTTAGCGCTGCTCAAGACATTAGGGTTTTCAGGCTCACCAGAACAACAGCTTCAATTAGCAAAAAAAGAGGCGCCCGAATTATTATCAGCAAGCTACTCTGCATCAAGTATGTGGGCAGCAAATGCAGCAACTGTTTCATCAAGTCAAGATACACACAATGGTCTTGTACATTTCACTGCTGCAAATCTAATCTCAAACCTACATCGCGCTAATGAAGCATCCTTTTCAAAAAATCTTTTAGCTAAAATATTTTCAGATGAGGCCTACTTTGAACATCACAACCTACTCCCTCAAACCCTACATTTTGGTGATGAAGGCGCTGCAAACCATAACCGATTCTGTAAATCTCATGACATGCCGGGTCTTAATTTATTTGTTTATGGTGAAGCCCATAAAAATGCCATTTTCCCATGCCGTCAATCACGTTTAGCGTCTGAAGCCATTGCACGAAGCCATGGGCTTAATCCAAACAACGTGTTATTTGCTCAACAACATCCCATCGCCATTGACGCAGGCGTTTTTCATAATGATGTCATTTCAGTTGCAAATGAATCACTGTTTTTGGTTCATGAGTACGCTTTTTTTGAACAGCAAAAAATCTTAAACGAACTCGAAGCAAAAGCTAATTTTGATCTGCAAATTATCGTTGTTCCAAATGCCATCTTATCGTTAAAAGACGCTGTTAAAACTTATTTATTTAACTCCCAAATCATTACCCTACCCGATCACAGCATGGCCTTGATTGCGCCAGAAGAATGCAAAAATAATATTCATAGTCATGCATTAATTCAAACATGGATCAGTGATCCCCGTAATCCAATCAAACAAGTATATTATTTGGATCTCAAACAAAGTATGCGCAATGGCGGCGGCCCGGCGTGCCTTCGTTTACGCGTTCCTTTGAATATCAGGGAATTCAATGCCATGCATCCAGGGGTAATCGTCACCCCCTCTCTTTTAAATAAACTTAAAGCGTGGGTTTTACGTCATTATAGAACTGAATTATCATTCAAAGATCTGGCCGACCCGGAGCTTATCAATGAATCAGAAAGCGCTCTTGATGCGCTGACACAAATTTTAGACCTCGGATCAATTTATCCCTTTCAAAACAAGGATCATTAGCATGAAAAATAAAGTAGAAACACCAGCAAAACAATATTCTGCGGTTCGAGCATGCGACATCGCTCAAACCCTGTTTTCATTAGGCAATAAAAAAGGCGATATTGCTGCGATGACCATCAAGGCCACCAACGCCTGTCTTTTAGATCCCAATGCTTTATTACATCCGGCTGATGAGAACACCAATCTCTTTTCAAAAGAAAAAAAAATTAATCCCCGATTTGTTTCTCAAAACGAATATATTCAAATTAAACGTTTATTTGATGTTTGTCGTAACTCAGGAGACACTCAAAAAGAATGCGAGGAAGATATTGATTTCTACTATACGTCAATTAAAAGAACAACCATACCTGATCAACATTAAATTTCATTATACTATGCTGAACTCAGTTGACATTCAGATGAACTATGTATCACTATTAAAGAAGCCCCCTATCAGCTGGGACTTTACTGCTAAAAAACCAAGGAGAATACAATGAAAAAAAAGGAACTGATTGATGCCATCAGCAAAGCAGCGGATTTAACAAAAAAAGATGCAGAAAATGCGTTACATGCAGTTATGAGTTCAATCACAGATTTACTTGCCAAAGGCGATTCTATTGTTTTACCAGGTTTTGCTAGTATTTCCGTCAAAAAGAGAGCAGCACGAACAGGACGAAATCCATCAACAGGTGCACCATTAAACATCGCAGCCAGCAATATTGTTAGCTTCAAAGCGGGTTCAAAGCTGAAAGAAGCCATTAACAAATAAACCACTTGATGATTGGGGTAAGATAAGAATAGGCCCAAAAGCGTCTTGCCCCAAAGTATGCTATATTAATAGTGTACTGTTTAATCATTAAGGAATATATAATGCCAAACAACACATTAATGGATCTCAGCCAACAACTATTGGAACAAATGAACCTAGGCCGCGTAAGCACACCTGCGTTCGGTTCTTCAAGTATGCGTGATGTTGTTCTGGCTTGTTCAGATCACCTCTCTGAGGAAGTTTTTCATCGTATGTTAGACCCCAATGATTATGACGTTAATGGTACGATTGAATATCTGATAAAAACAGTCGAAGGACAGATTGATCGAGTCTTGGAACGCGAGGGAAATCAGGACATTGCAGAGCCAATCGTCAAACCTGGTCGAGACATCGTGGCAACGCTCACTGAAATCCGCGCGGTAATGCGGGACTTGCGTGAAGAGCAACTTGGAAGTTCTCCCAATAGCCCTCCTGATAGCCCCCGGATGTAAGTCAAAGAAGACAATTGTTAAGTAAATTTAAAACCAGGGTCTTACAATAATAAATCGTCTAACGCATCTGGCCTATCAAAATACGCCTTAACTTTATCTAAGGATACGCGCTCAAGCGAATCCGGATCCCAGCGAGGCGTATTATCCTTATCAATCAATACAGCTCTAACACCTTCATAAAAATCAGCGTGCTTCAAACAATGATAAGCCACAGCGTAATCCATCGTTAAACACGCTTTTAAAGTTTTTGTTTGAGCCTTCAGCAATAATGCGTGCGTTATAAAAAGGCTTAGCGGCGATTTTTTAAGAAGCGCCTGATGGGTTTCTCTTGCCCAGGCCGATCCATCTAAAACAAGCGCTTGCATAATCTCTAAAAGGGTTGATTGATTGAAACATGTCTCTATTTGGGTATACCTTAATCCTTCATCAACGTGATCGGGCTCTACGTGATAGCACGCAATCGTTTCCTCCACTTTTTTATGCGCTTGAACGGATAAATCAGCATGCACCAACGCGTTAAGAATAGAAGGGAAAGATTCATGCGGTACATAAGCATGTATTAATTCAAGTCGAAGCGCTTCGACCGCCTTTAATCGAGCGCCGGTTAAACCTAAATACATCCCGATATGATGTTTACACCGTGATAATAAATAACTAGACCCAATATCAGGAAAAAAACCAATGGCAGTTTCAGGCATTGCAAAAGTAAAATGTTCACTTGCAATGGTGTATTTCCCATGCAAAGCAATCCCTACACCGCCACCCATCGTTACGCCATTCATTAACACGATATAAGGCTTTTTATATTGATGAATGGTGTAATTTAATCGATACTCGTGCCAAAAAAATGACATCGCAGTGTTCAGATCGTCACGGCCTTTGTCATATAGAAAGCGCACATCCCCACCGGCACAAAATGCGCGCCCAGGCACCGCATCAACGACAACAGCATGAATATGCTCATCCATTTCCCATAAATCCAACTGTATCTGTAAGGTTTGAATCATTGGCAATGTGAGTGCATTTAAAGACTGTGGGCGATTTAACATGATTCGTCCAATATGGTTTTCAACTGAAATAATCAGGTGCTCGGACATCATCATTTACCTATAAATTGAGGTGTGCGTTTTTCTAGAAAAGCTGCAACCCCTTCTTGTTTATCTTCACTTGCACAAATCCGCGAAAAATGAACAGCTTCCAAATGAAGCGCATCTGTTAATGATAAATTATAACCATGATCAATCACCTCCATGATGCTTGATAAAGCGAGCGGTGCAAGTGCAATTAATCCTTCTAATAGCTTATGTGCACGAGCCATCAAAGCATCTGGCGCAACCACCTCATTCACAAGACCCCACATACAAGCTGTTTGTGCATCAATAAAGCGACCCGTTAAACACAAATCGAGCGCACGCCCCTTCCCGACTAAGCGCGCTAAACGTTGTGTTCCACCATAACCAGGAATAATCCCAAGCTTAATTTCAGGCTGCCCAAATTGTGCAGTTTCAGCCGCAATGCGTAAGGTTGCAGCCATTGCAAGTTCACAGCCCCCACCAAAGGTATATCCATTAATAACAGCAAGCGAAGGTTTCCCAAGCGTTTCTAAATTTCGAAAAACATGCTGACCAAACCGCGCAAATTGATATCCACGTTCAGCATCGCATGCCGCTAATCGACTGATATCAGCACCCGCACAGAATGCTTTACCTTGCCCAGTAATAATGATCGCTTTGACAGCATCATTCTGTTTAGCTTCTGTAAATGCAATATCAAGCGCTTCAAGTACCTCAGTGCTTAGCGCATTTAATTTTTCAGGCCGATTTAATGTCAATATCAAAATACCCTTCTCAATTTTTTTTTCTACATCAGACATGGTGTCACTCCTTGTTTAGTCGATTGAATACAGTGAATCTAACCCTGCTTTTGCGATAATTTCGCGCATAATCTCATTGGTTCCTTCTAAAATTTGGTGAACACGTAAATCTCTAAATAATCGCTCAATCGGATACTCACACAAATACCCATAGCCTCCGTGTAATTGCATCGCTTTATCACTGATTTTAAAAGCAACATCTGTGGCCAGTCGTTTAGCCATCGCACAATACATGGGTGCTTTGTCATGGCCATGATCCAATGCATCTGCTGCACGATAAACCATGAGTCGTGCGGCTTCAAAAGCTGTAAGCATGTCTGCAAAATAGAAGCGTAATGCCTGAAACTCTGACAAGGTATGAGAAAATTGTTTTCGTTCGTGCATATAAGCATGTGTTAAACGCAAGCACGCTTTAGCACCACCCAAAGAGCAAGCGGCTATGTTGATACGCCCACCATTAAGAGCACTCAACGCGATTTTAAAGCCCATGCCTTCTTCACCAACCAAATGCGTTACTGGCACTCGGCAATTTTCGAAAAATACCATCGTGGTGGGTTGATTGCGCCACCCCATTTTTTTTTCTAATTGACCAAAGCTAAGCCCCGGCGTTTCTTTATCAACAAGCAGACAACTGATCCCATGATGAGTATCGTCCCCTGTTCTGACCATACACAAATAGACATCACTAACACTACCACCTGAGATAAATGCTTTTGCGCCATTTAAAACATAAACATCACCTTCTCGAACAGCGCTCGTTTTCAACGAAGCAGCATCAGAGCCTGAATCTGGTTCGGTAAGACAATAACTTGCTAAACACGCCATACTCGTTAAACGAGGTCCATAGTGCTCACGTAAAGCTTCAGCTGCATACTTATCAATGAGACTTGTAACCATATTATGAATAGACAAATACGCGCTGGTACTAATACAACCCGTAGCTAATTCTTCAAAAATCAATGCTGCATTTAAGCGGGATAAGTTAGCCCCACCAATATCTTCACGCGTCACCATACCTGCCATGCCTAGTGCAGCAGCTTCACGAAGGATGTCAACAGGGAAATAGCCGTGCTCGTCCCAATAAGCGGCTTTTGGCAGTAATTTTTCTCGAGCAAAGGTACTCGCCATATTTCGGAATAACTCATGCTCTTGCGTCAATTGAAAATCCATTTTACCCCCTAACATAAGGCTATAAAATCAATTGATTACTATGAATTAAAATTCAAAAAAAAACCAGAGGTTACGCAGCTATTATTCAGGGTTCGCTATTTGTTTTCGATCAAGTCAATGGCCTGTGTTTCAACCGGTAAGGAGTCATGATCGTAAACATTAGAATCCCATGTTCGACTGAAAAGAAACGGTAAAAAGGTTAATGAAAGTAAAAACGAGCACTGATATAGACCAACCCATCCTAGATGCGATTGTATGAGTGCCGCAATTGGCCCAGAAAATGCTCTGGGCAACATAGAAAAACCCACCAGCATGGAAAATTGTGTTGCTGTAAATCGTCTGTCAACCCAGCGCATCATCAAAACAACCAATGCAGTAGAACTCATCCCTGCAGCAAGGTTTTCCCATAAGACCGCAACAGCAAATAAAATAATATTTTTTCCAACCATTGCCAATGCAATAAATAACAAACTACTGGATGCCTGAAATAAACCAAACACAAGCAAGGCTTTATCTAATGACCAACGCATTAATAAAAAACCAGCTGCTAGCCCACCGGTAATGAGCGCAGCAATACCCATTAATTTATTGACATATCCAATGGTTGATAATGAAAAACCAATGCCTTGTATTAAAAATGGCATCACAATACCACTCATGGTACCTGTAAACGCTTCACCAAATTTATAACAGACAATAAATAAAATAAAATAGGTGGCTCCTGAGCGCGCGAACAGGGCCTGCATTGGCTCAATAAAAAAGGCAAGGGTTGTTTTTTGTTTCATCACAGGAATGCTGTCGGGCTCTCGGCTAATGACAATGGCTATCATACCCACCACCATTAAAAAACCCATGAGTTGATAAACCATTGGGAATCCCCAATATTGGGCCATAACCAATGAAAGACCTCCCGAAATAAACAGCGCAATACGGTAGCCTACAACAGCAAACGAGGCACCTAATCCATGTGATTCATTGGGAAGATACTCTATGCGCTGAGCATCAATTACCGTATCTTGTGTCGCTGAAAAACAAGCTAACAAAACAGCAAGAAAAATCATAAGCCCTGGGGATGTTTGAGGAGAACACCATGCCATTGCATTAAAGCCGAGCAATAACAAAATTTGCATCAGCAGAATCCAGCTGCGACGTTTTCCTAATGAAAAAAGCGTGAAACGATCAAGCAAAGGGCCCCATAAAAAACGATAACTATAGGGAAGGCCTATGAGACTTAATAAGCCCGAAGCCATCACTGACAAGCCTGACGTCGAAAACCAGGCTTGCAGCGTACCAACTAACATAGCAAAAGGAAGGCCTGAAGAAAAACCTAACAAAAAAACAATCAACAGGCGCTTATTCATTATTTATTTAACTTTTTTTTCTTCTTTTTTGACTTCGATTAAATGAACATTGAAGACCAGTGTTTCATTTGGACCAATTGCACCGCCTACATTTCGCTCGCCATAAGCAAGGTTAGAAGGAATGTAAACTTCCCATGTAGAGCCAGCGGGCATTAGTTGCAAGGCTTCAGTCCAACCAGGAATAACTTGTGACAACTTAAATGTTGCTGGTTTACCTGTTTTTTCAGTGCTATCAAACACATCACCATTAATTAAATGGCCTGTATATTCAACCGTAACAAAATCTTCTTTCGTAGGCTTAAGACCGGTTCCAGGTGTAATTATTTTATATTGCAAACCACTGGGAAGTGATACAACCCCAGGTTTTTTCTTGTTTTCAGCTAAAAAGGCAAGACCCTTTTCTTTGTTTTCTGAAGCTTTTTTATTTGTTTCTGCTGCTCGTTTTTCCATGATGTCCTTTTGAAACTTACTCAATATATCTTTCATTTCTTTTTCGTCTAACAACAACGCACCACCGCTCAATCCATCTTCTAAACCTTTTTCAAAAATCATAGGATTAATTTGAATATTTTGACGCGAGAAATTTTTACCTACGTCTGTTCCGATAATATAAGAAATTTTATCTTCCGTTGTTTTCAACGAGCTTGCATCAATGGCAGCAAACAAGGTGGTAGATACAGCCAGCGCTATGGCAGTCAATGCCAACTTACTTTTCATTAACAATCTCCTTAATTAAAATATCATCTCACGAAGCAGACTTATTCTGCCTAAGTTTGCTTTGAATTGCTAGTACGTTAAACTAAACAATTCTGGATTATTTTTAAAGAGTTTCTGATGCTCAATCAAAGTATTTTAACGGTCAGCCAATTAAATCAACGTATACGACTTTGGCTTGAACAAGATATAGGCCCCATCACTGTCAAAGGGGAAATATCTAATGTTACGAAACCGGCATCAGGACACTACTATTTTACGCTTAAAGACTCAGGTGCTCAGCTTAAGTGTGTCTATTTTCGTAATCGTTGGCTTGCCAATCCCAAAATAACCCCCGAACACGGTCAACAAGTCATCGCTCATGGAACATTAAGTCTTTATGAAGCAAGAGGAGACTATCAACTCATCATTAATACCTTAGAAGATGCGGGTGCCGGTGATTTATATTACCAATATGAACAACTCAAAGAAAAACTTACGCAAGAAGGATTGTTCGCTTCTCATCTGAAAAAACCCCTTCCGCGAATACCGCACTCAATTGGCATTATTACCTCGCCCACTGCAGCAGCTCTGCGTGATGTATTGGCTACTTTAGCAAGACGTTTTCCAATGGCCCCCATTATTATTTATCCGAGTGATGTTCAAGGGAAAGAAGCCCCTCGTCAGTTGATTTCTGCTATCGAACGAGCCAATACGGACAACAGGTGCAATGTGCTTCTTCTCGTCCGAGGAGGCGGCAGCCTTGAAGACTTATGGGCATTTAATGATGAAAAACTTGCCCGCACAATTTATGGCAGCAAGCTGCCCATCGTGTCAGGGATTGGACATGAAACAGACTTCACCATCGCAGATTTTGTCTCCGATTATCGCGCAGCAACACCAACCGCTGCTGCCGAAACAATTTCGCCCGATCAGAATCAACTGCTCACCTTATGCAACCAACTCAACACAACCATCCAACAAGTCATTAAAAGGCGCATTCAGTCCACAACACAAACCCTGGATTTTTTATTAGAGCACATCAACAAAAATATCCATCATCTCCTCGTATATAAAAAACAAAAAATACAGCTTATGCAACACTCCCTTGAATGTCAGCATCCTGCCAATCGCATTCTTATTGCAAAAAAGAGCCTTAACAATTTAGAAGAAAAATTATTTTATCTAATCCAAACACAACACAGTAAAGCACAAGAACGTCTTAAAACAACATGCGCAACCTTACACGCCATTAGCCCGCTTGCAACCCTTGACAGAGGTTATGCAATTGCCATGCACAAATCACATGTACTAACAAACAGCGACTCAGTCCAAGTAGGCAGTACGCTCGTTCTTAGATTAGCAAAAGGCCAATTAACGTGTTCGGTATTAAAACAGGAATAAATTTAGGCGATGCTCAACTTTGCGGTCTTGTGAAGTGATAAACAACATGAGAGCATTCATCAACGTGTTCTTCTCGAAAAAACATCATGCTACAAGAACTATCTGACAGTTTATTCATGATCACTTTCCAAACAAAGCAGAATCTGCCTTATCTTATGTGGATTATTTTAATCCCATGGGCCTGTTTTTTTATCACAAAAGCTTCAAATAACCGACTTTTAGTGCTTGGAATTATTCCAAGACATCTGATTGGATTGCCCGGAATATTACTATGCCCGTTCTTACACGCAGACTTTAATCATCTATTTTTTAATAGCATCCCCTTGCTTGTATTGAGTGATTTTTTGCTAATCAATGGTCTTCACTATTTTTTACTGTCATCCCTTATTATTGTCCTGTTGAGTGGAATATTTGTATGGATCTTCGGAAAACCAGGCGTGCATGTTGGCGCCAGTGGATTGATCACTGGCTATTGGGCATTATTAGTATCCAACAGTTATCTTGCGGCAAATGCTACATCTATTATTTTAGGGCTTGTGAGTCTTTATTATTTTTCAGGTATTTTTTTTGGCATTTTACCCCTCAAACGTGGCGTATCGTGGGAAGGCCATTTATTTGGACTCATTGCCGGGCTAACAACAAGTGTTCTGCTTGGGCAGGTTTAAAACTAAACCGAATGAAAAGTAAACGTCCTATTGTCAGCGCGTTTAGTTAATAAAGCATTATTATTAACTAAACTATCTGGTAAGTTTGATAAACCCGGTTTATAATTGATTCATTTTTATAGCGTTTAAACGCCCTTATTAGAAGTCAATATGTCCACAATAAATGAGCAGCAAGAACAACAACGCTCGCTGATAACGAAAGTCATCAGCCTCGGGAAAGATCAAAACTATTTAACCTATGCGCAGATTAACGACTTGTTACCCAATATCGTTGATACTGAGCACTTCGATGTTATTATAAGTATGCTTGAAAGCATGAATATCAAAGTATTTGAATTGCCACCAAGCTATGATGAACTCTCACTGCTTGGAACAACTGAAGAAGCGCCTGAAGACGTTGAAGAAGCAGCGGCTGTACTGGCCTCTGTTGATAAAGAAACCGGCAGAACTACCGACCCAGTTCGTATGTACATGCGTGAAATGGGTACCGTAGAGTTATTAACACGAGAAGGTGAAATTCGCATAGCTAAACGAATTGAAGAAGGAATTTATCAAGTTCTCAAATCGTTGGCCAGTTATCCTGAAACAATTCAAATTGCACTCAACGACTATGACCGTGTTCTTACTGAAGAAATCCGTTTGAATGAAATCATCAGTGGCTTCGCAGATATAGAAGAAGAAGCCCCCCCATCGAGCATAGGATCTATGCTCGATGATTCGCAACAAGACAGCGTTGATGACATTGTTGCAATCGCTGTCGATGACAACGACGATGCAGATGGTGCTGTTATTGTTGAAGTAGATGAAGGCCCTAACCCCGAACAGGCAAAAGAGTATTTTGACGAACTTCGTGAAACCCATGATAAAGCAATGGCTGAAGTCAATTTACATGGCCGTCATGCTAAAAAATCCATGGCACTCATTGAGACCATGTCAGAGTCTTTTCTAAAACTTAAATGGACGTCACGCGAAGTTGACAAGCTCACACGATATTTTCGTGATTTAAGAAACACCATTCGTGAATTTGAGCGTCACGTTATGCGTCTTTGCATAGAAAAAGCGCGTATCCCTCGTAAATTGTTTATTGATACGTTCCCTGGCCAAGAAACAGACTTATTATGGCTCGACCACCTGATTCAAAAAAATGCTAAAAAACTTGATCTCCCTCGCATTGAAGAAATGACAATTGAAATTAAGCAACAGCAAAGAAAATTACTTGCATTTGAAGAACAGTATGGCCTGACGATCACTGAAATCAAAGACATCAATCGTAAAATGTCGATTGGTGAAGCAAAAGCGCGTCGTGCTAAAAAAGAAATGGTTGAAGCCAACTTACGGCTTGTGATTTCAATTGCAAAAAAATATACAAACCGTGGACTTCAATTTCTTGATTTAATTCAAGAAGGCAATATAGGCCTCATGAAAGCTGTGGATAAATTTGAATATCGTCGTGGTTACAAATTTTCAACGTACGCAACCTGGTGGATTCGACAAGCGATTACCCGCTCTATTGCTGACCAAGCCAGAACAATTCGAATACCTGTTCATATGATTGAGACCATTAACAAACTTAATCGCATCTCAAGACAAATCTTGCAAGAAACAGGCCGAGAAGCAACGCCTGAAGAACTTGCAGAAAAAATGGATTTAAGTGAAGAAAAAATACGCAAAGTTCTTAAGATTGCAAAAGAACCAATCTCAATGGAAACTCCCGTTGGAGACGATGATGACTCCCATTTGGGTGATTTTATTCATGATGAAAACATGGAATCTCCCATCGAAAATGCAACGGCAGAAGGGTTACGAGAAGCCACACTCGAAATTCTTGAAACATTGACCCCGCGCGAAGCGAAAGTTTTGCGTATGCGTTTTGGTATTGAAATGAATACCGACCATACCCTTGAAGAAGTTGGGAAACAATTTGATGTAACACGAGAGCGTATCAGACAGATCGAAGCAAAAGCACTGCGAAAGCTTCGTCATCCTGCGCGCTCAGAAAAATTACGTAGTTTCATTGAAAATGAAGACTAAACATGCGGTTTTTAGTTTTTTTATGCCTATTCTTTATTAGTATAACAGGGCTTCACAGTGCATCGATCACATTGGAGCCCGTTGAATTTGATGTTAAAAAAGCCAATCAAATATTCGATAAAATCAACCTAAAACTATCCGTCCAAAATTTGGAAATCAATGATCTCAATGTAGCCGTTGAGACCTTAGCTGAACTTACAAAAAATGCCGACCAATGCATCGAGGACGCACAAAAAAAATTAAACTCACTTGGCCTGCTTTTAAAACAGGACGATGATGCGCCCGCGGATTCAACACAAGCAGACCATCGCTATTTAAACAATGAAAAAAAAGAGCGTCTGAATACGTTAGCTGAATGTCGACTGTTTTCAATTCGCGCAAACGAAGCAATCAATGCCTATAAGGCTGTTTTACTTGACTTAAAACAAGAAATGACACTCACGCGAGGTGAACCTTTATGGGATCTTGCCAAGCCCCTAAAAGATGACCCACAACACCTCATTAATTTCACACCTAAAATAGATGTATTTTATTCATTTTACAACCCGACCAATCTATTGTTACTCGCATTTTCCTCACTTATATTGTCGATAACCTCACTTTATTTGCTACGTAACAGCCGTTTTTCAAAAAAACACCTTCGCTTTAAGCGCATCAAGTTTACCTATATAGCTACACTATTCTTTGCGATAGTGTCTGCTTTAATTTTTATTAGCCAATGTGCAGTTGATCCAACCTTCATAACGCCTTTTTTCAAAGCAATTGCTTTTTTGATGTGTTATTTCTCCACGTGGTTCCTTCTTATTTTTTTCTTCAAATTTAAACCCGTCCGACGTTTTTTTTATTGGTACTCGCTCGACTACCATACGTTTCGATCTTTTTTATTTTTTCTCTTAACAAGTTATACCTTTATTAGGCTTGGCGCCCTGCTTCAGGACGCCCTCTCTCCGCCTGCCTTTTTGGCTCGTTTTACTCAATCTGTATTTGTTTTAGTTTTTCTTAGTATTGCGCTTTATTTTGCCCTATCATTTACTAAAAAACATAGGCAACACCGATTCATCAAGCGTTATTTCGTATTTATAAACATCCTCAGTATTCTTTTCTTTATAACCGATAGCTCACTTGCAATTCTTGGTTATTTTAGATTAAGCCTGCAAGTGACTTACGCTGTATTTTTAAGTTTAACCGTCCTTTTTTTTACCGTTCTTATTACCCAAGCAATTCAAAAAAGTTACTTTTTCCTCAAAGAGGACTCGCGTATTAAACATAAAATTTCTTCCTACTTTGGCTACAAGAATGATGATAGCTTTGTAGAGTTTTATATATTAAAGGCAACGCTTCAATTGGTTATTATACTGATGGGAATTTTCTTTATTGCCCAATCCATTGGTTTTTCAAGCGAATTAACCCAATACGCCTTTGATGAATTCATTCATGGGGTTCATGTCGTCAATATGACTTTTTTCCCAACACGCATTATTGCTGGGCTCCTTATATTTTGCATTATCTATCTCTTGGCACGCGCCCTTTCAACACATCTGAGCCACAAGGAAAATATAGGCAAAGAAGATGATGAAGAAACACAAGTCGTCATTGCCTCTATTCTAACGTATATTGGTTTTGGCATTGCTGTAATAGCGGGCCTGTTAATTGCCGGCTTTAACTTTACAGGCCTCGCAATTGTTGCTGGCGCCCTATCGGTTGGAATTGGCCTTGGATTACAAAGTATAGTTAGTAATTTTGTTTCGGGGCTCATCCTATTAGTTGAAAAACCGTTAAAACCTGGTGACAGAATCAGCGTAGATGGTGTTGAAGGCTTTGTTAAAAAAATTCAAGTTCGTTCTACACAAATTGTCACAACATCGCGCGAAGACATTATCATCCCCAATTCAGATTTAATTACGCGTCGCGTAACAAATTTTATGTATTCAGACAAATTTTGTCGAATCCAATGTGAAATTGGCGTAGCCTATGGGAGCGATACCCTCTTGGTCCGTGATACACTCATTGAAATTGCAACCAATCATGATGAGGTGATTAAAACAGGAAAAAATAAACCCGTTGTTCTGTTCCACGCATTTGGTGAGAGTAACTTAATATTTGATTTATCCTGCCTGATTAAAGATGTGAATAAAAAATCTTTGGTTATCAGTGAACTGAACTTTGAAATTGACCGACTTTTCCGTGAAAGAAACATTCACATGGCTTTTCCACAACAAGAAATTCTTCTTAAGTATAAAAAAATCCCTGATAATCTGTTGTAACATAGTTAAGATTCGAAGCCCCCTCGTCGTAAGCTTCTCGCGCAGACGCAAACGCCGTTAAAAATGTACAAACTCAAAGGATTAGACTATCATTTGATATCTGCTCACAAATCAAATGAGGCGCATTCGGCGAGTTAACCATGTACGCTTTAATTGACTGCAATAATTTTTATGCGAGTTGTGAACGTCTGTTTCGACCAGATCTACAGACCAAACCGATTGTTGTGTTATCAAATAATGACGGCTGTGTGATTGCTCGTTCAAATGAAGCCAAAGCATTACAGATTAAAATGGGGGAACCTTATTTTAAAATTAAAGCGCTGTGTCTTAAAAATAATGTTCATGTTTTTTCATCAAATTACGCACTGTACGGGGACATATCTCACCGTGTTATGAGCATCATTGATAGCAGCTGGCCAAACATTGAAGTATATTCCATTGATGAAGCCTTTCTTGACTTAAGTACCCTACCAGCCCATATGCACCATGATTTTTGTAACTCATTGCGGGCTTATATCTTAAAATCCACAGGCATTCCAACATCAATTGGTATGGGTCAAACAAAAACCCTAGCCAAAATCGCCAACCATATCTGTAAAAAAGAACTCAACATCCCTGTATTTGATATCACAACGCATCGGAGCTGGTTACAAAAAATTGATGTCGGTGATGTGTGGGGCGTAGGTAGGCAATGGACTAAAAGGCTCAAAACGCTCGGTATATCGAACGCTGCTGATTTGGCCTCGCTTAATTTGAACGTTGCGAGAGTTCAATTTAATGTTGTTTTAATGCGAACTGTCATGGAGCTTCAAGGCGTATCATGTAACGGTGTGCAAGACTGCTCACCGAGTAAAAGCATTGTCTGCTCAAGAAGTTTTGGTCAAATGCAAACTGAACTAAGCCCCGTGGCACAAGCCCTGAGCAGTCATGTTAAGCGAGCATATGAGAAACTCAGGCAGCAACATTTGTTGGTTAACCGTATCACTGTGTTTGTATTCGGAAATCCATTTCGCCCTGACTTACCTCAGTATAACAACAAAATTCAATTTAATCTGATATGCCCAACCGATGATTTGCGACTCATGACGCAAGTAGCCAAGCGTTGTTTGGCTAAAATTTTTAAACCGGGTTTTTACTACAAAAAAGTGGGTATTTGTTGTGAAGAATTAACAAGCCACAACCAGATTCAAATGAGTTTGTTTGACGAGCCAACTGAGTTACATTGTCATAAAAAAGACGATTTAATGAACGTATTTGATCGCATTAATCAAAAATTTGGCCGTCATGCGATATCATTAGCGGCTGAAGGCTCCAGCAAACCCTGGGCCATGCGTTCAGATATGAAATCTCCTCACTACACAACGCAATGGTCAGATTTGCCTCTCATAAGAAATGGGACGTAACAACCAAACATGATTAGCTCGCAGCATGAATAACATGCGTCACGACACCCCAAATCACCAAATCATGATCAGAGGTAATATCGATGGGTTGAAAATCTTCGTTTTCTGGTAAAAGTTGAACAGATTCTCCTTGTCGTGATAATCGCTTGACGGTGAGCTCGCCGTTAATCGCAGCAATAACAATCTTACCATGCGTTGCATCTAAGCTTTTATCGACGATCAGCATATCCCCTGAATGGATACCTGCCCCTGTCATTGAATCACCTGATGCCGTAACAAAAAAAGTTGCTGCTGGGTGTTTAATGAGGTGCGAATTTAAATCAAGATAAGTTTCAATGTAATCATCGGCAGGCGAAGGAAAGCCTGCTCTAACATGGCTTGAATACAACGGGCAAGTAAGGGAATTACGATCATTGTCGAGAAAGACTCGAACTGCTGATATTTTAGAAACTGGAATCCTAACAGATTGTGTTGACTCCCCCCATAGGTTACTCCCCTTTGGACGACCTGCCCCGACGCGTTTACCACCATGAGACATGAAACACCTTATTTGATTTATGAGCAGATATCAAATTTTAGCTGAATCATTTATTTTTGTACAGGCCATCATAGACAATAAGCCAAGTCTTGTAACTCCGATGCAGCAATTCCCGCCTTATGCAGTGTTCTTTATAGCATGCTTACTATAGAGTAGGAATTAAATGTAGACAGGGATAATAACCCGCTAATAAATGGCGCAGGCTAATACTAAACCCTAAATCTCATTTCACCTGAAAGATTTTAGAAAAGCCCAAATAAAGAACAATTCGATAAACTAATCTAAAATTAAGGGACTAATGAAAGCCGTTTG
>CANNJI010000015.1 GCA_947504875.1 Legionellaceae bacterium | reverse complement strand
GTGATCGTAGTGCGAATCAACGGGGATGTTTTAAGTTCGTTTGTGCTAGCCTTGTTCAATTAAAGGCTGCGCCATATATACGCGCTTTTACACCACTGTTAACATCTGCGAGAAACCTGATGGATCCGTGATTTTATAACTGAGTTCGCATAATAGTGTAGGCATTCATAGCTCAAACCTAATTGAATAATCACGGGTTTAAATTGCATGTACATTGTCAATAAATCGTTTAGATCAGTAACATTTTCTTTTATTTTTTTTGGCCGCATTGATTGAGATGATTTTTTCAGTAAGGTAATTTGATAACGCCATTTGTCATCAGACCCTGATCCTGTTACCTTTTCTAACAAGGCATTAAGTTGTTCTTGTTGCTCTTTATTTAAATTGGACTTGATCGTTTGATTAAGTGTTTGTTGATATTGATTAACTGCGTTTACAATCAAAGTAGCCAATATATTGTAGCTAGGAAGAGTAATTTTCTTGCGCGTTAGCACTTGAATGATTTCTAGTAAAATTAATTTTGGTCTAAACTGAACCCGAACCATTAATGAAATTTCAGTTTTAGTAAACGCCATGGCCAGCGCATCAAATGACGAAAAACCAAAGTAATTTAAAATAAGGCTTTGGTGACGACGGTACGTTTCTTTATGATAGGTATTTGGCTGAACATCATCAGGATTAACGCCTATTTGTTTGGCAATGTACTCAATGTCTGCTTGATGAAACTGTCGTGTAAAAAAGCGATGTCGTGCTTTGAAGTACCCGGCGGAAGCTAAGAAGCACACCTTGTTGGTTGGGGTTGTTAGGGTGCTCATTGATTCATTGAGAGTTAATGGCAAAGAAAAATATCGCTTACGTTCAACGCTATTAAATAACGGTGGTGACTCAAAGATGTGTTGCTCTGATGTAGTTAAAATTCTCATTCTGGCCATATGGAGCTCCACGTAATAAAAAACAGTAAAAATAGACGTAGAAACTGACGTTTTTTTAGTTCATAATTGGTTGTATAAATGTCCGGGTATATTACACTAATAATGATCAAAAAATTCATACCAAACACTTTTTTTAAACATCACTGGTTTTGCTCATGAAAATCGTTGCTTATTTACGTATTTCAACCGGTGGCCAAGAACTCAGTAATCAAAGGTTGGCAATACTGGATTACGCCCAACATCATCAACTACAGATAGACCGATTTCTAGAAATCCAAGTATCATCAAGAAAATCACTAAAGGAACGAGGGATAGACGGACTGTTTGCAGGGATGCAGGCAGGGGATCTTCTGTTAGTGAGCGAATTATCACGGCTTGGACGGAGCGTTGGCCAAGTCATTCAAATTGTTGATGACCTCATTAAACATCAAATCAAATTTATCGCGATCAAAGAAAATATTCACTTGGACGGAAAGCAAGATATACAAAGCAAAGTAATGGTAACGATGTTTGGGTTGTTTGCTGAAATTGAACGTGATCTAATTTCAGAGCGAACATGTGAAGGGTTGGCAGCTGCGCGTGCAAAAGGTCGAGTGCTTGGAAGACCCAAGGGATCCCATGGAATATCTCGATTAGACGGTAAAGAAGGTGAAATTCAGATGTTGTTGACTAAAAAAGTATCTAAGGCTTCAATAGCGAAGATTCTAGACGTATCGCGATCGGCCCTATTATATTTCATTAGTTCGCGTGAGTTAAGCTGATAGGCGCTGTCTATGGAGGTCAAATTTTTCTTGTTTCCCGTGGTACTTTTGTGTCGTTTGTACGTTAGCACCCATATTTCTTGGACAATAAGAAGAGATGTCTTACAAAAGATTAATCCAATGTCGGCATGACAAAATATGTGAGCAAGTTATACTGGGCCACCAAAGGACAGAATGGATTCCTTGACAGGATGTCACTCGACTGAGGCCTATGGATTTGGCCTTTGTGTTTTGTGGCGCTCACTACACACGATTGCCACATTTAAAAGTAACCCAGTGAACAATAATGGAATGAACGGATCACTGTCTCGATTTGTTTTAAAAATAAGGAAAGAAAAAAGGTGAATAATAAATGTAAAAAAGCCTTGTCATTGTTATTATTACTACCTATATTAACATCATCAGCATATTCTGCATTTGATAGATTTAGTATACATAGTCGTGGTAATTGTGCTGGTTTTAATGAGAGTATATCTTGGGAGTATCGTAAGAGCCGTATGCTTATTACTTATAGCAAACATATTAACCCAAATAAGAATTATAGCTGTTATTTTAATTCTGGTGGATGGGCAAATACTTGGCGTTCAGCTGCATTACACTTCGCTGAAGGTTATGGTGGTTGGACTGTTTGGGGTTATCATTACGGGAAAGATAATAGAGGTAATGAGATATTTTATGGTGAGACAATCTCAACAGATTGCGGTGGTTATAATGGATGGTGGGATCATGATAAATAATAAAATTTTAGTTTGTTTTTTAATTTCAACATTAAGCGCTTTATCTTATGCAGATAATCATGGATTTGGGACTGTTAGTTCAGGACCATCTGGTGATGATGCGGGACTACAAGATTTTATTAATGAAAATAATTTACCGCAACCAGGAAGCGGAATTAAAATAATTCCTTATGAACAGTCGTCTATGGCGAAATTAAAGTCTTTTTCAAAGACTATAGATCAAGATGGAAATGATTATATAAAACAAAAATCAGACGATGCTGTTTTTTTATTAAAATTATCTAATGATAAGTATTATCCTGGAACAAAGGAAACATATGAATCTAGCGATCCAATGGATTCACATATTAAAGAATCATTATCATTAGTAAAATTAGCCTTCCCATTTCATAAAATTTCATTTATTTCCGATGATTCAGTGATTGGATATGCTGTTGGCGGGCAATGGCGCAATGGATGGACTGGAATTAGTGAGATATTTAAAAATCCAAATGGAATATGTAGATATGACAAAGATGATGTTGCTATAAATAAGGCTTCTGTCCGTTTGATTAGAGAGTATGTTACTTATGACGTTAATAAAAAACCGACCGTTATTTCTTCAGAAGGGTTAGAATCAACGGGGATTAGTTATAAAATAGATTGGTATGATAATAATTATTATCATTCATTGACGTGCGCAAACATGTCGTTTTCTAAAGAAAATATGCGTTTTTTTATAGATATGGCAAACAAGATTGATGGCGATCAAAATGGTTAATTATATGCCATCATCATCTGCAATCCATGACTAAAAACAAGGAAATAGGACTAATTTATAAATATTATTTAACATAATGTTTTACGTAATTTAATTTATTAAAGTGTAAAATACACATTAAATAACGATGAATAAAACACCGATAATTATTACAATAATTATCGGTGTTTTATATAATATAGGCTGTAATGACCAATGCTTTTGAGCGCAAAAGCATTCTTTGATGGTACATACCCCAAGACCTTTAGGTCGGAAGGTGTGCTGCTCAGCAAGCGAAGCGACTTCATTGTTGCCTAACTGATTGTATTTTATGGTGTGCATTGGTTACTGAAACATAGAGAAAATGAGCGGGTGGTGATTGATCGGTTGATTTTATGTTAAAACAATCCGAAAACCTTCTTTTTCTTGTAATCATTCCCATGTGTTTTTTGTTTTTTATTTTGCAGATCTGATCTTTTGTCATCAATAAATTCACCGGATTGTAGTTTGTACGGCGAATGATCTGTTGGCGAAGAAGATGTTATTTGTTTTTCTTTGAATTTAAAAACAAGACCGGTAATGATCTTACCTTTTTTAATAACTTCCCATTCCACAAGAAGATTTGTTGATGAATTAATGTCATTTATCGAAGAATCAATAACGTATTTTTTTAAATCATAAAAACGTTTATATTGATTTATAACCTCTAATCGTTCACGTAATACATTTAAAGAAATATATCTCTCGCTGGTTGATCTGAACTGTATTAAAATTTCATAAAAACGAATAGAATAAGATGTGTTAAGTTTTGAAATTTGTTTAAGATCATAAGAAGTAAATTCAGCATGTAATTTTGTTAAGTATGGAATTGTTCTACTCGAAAAACTTAGGGTTACTTTAGCTTCCCCATCCCAATACTTCACCCCATCAACCCATCGGAATCTTTCTCGTGTTCTCCCATTTTTATCAAAAGCCTTTATGTCTCTTTCATAAAGACGAGACGCAGCTTCATCCAATACTTCATAAGCCTGTTTTAAAGGTATATTGAAATTTTTAGAAAACTCATCAGCTGTAATTATAAAATAATTATCCTTTGGTATGTGTTTTCTTCCATCAAGTTGAGCAATAACAGACAAAATTAATCGCTGTTCATTCAAAGTGAGTTTGTACCCTGCCTCAACCAGATGGTTTGATTTAGGGTATGGTTCAATCTCAGTGAACACATTATCTTTTATGGATTTCCGTAAGATACTGATTAGTAATGCAAAAACAGCTTCTTTCGCAGAATGGAGTGTTCACTAAAAACCGTACTTTTTGAACCATGCCGATTTTTAGTCTTGTTTCAGACTCTGTTTTTTCTTTACTAAATCAATTTGATTTGTATGCTATTGACGGCATATATTTAGGAGAAGTTGCTGATCAATTTCATCAATTCGGTGCACCGCATGGTTTTTTTGATGCACCGCCTCCCTTTAACAATAAAATTATTATTTTTTTACCACGAGATAATAAGCGATCTATATGCATTTCAAAAATATTGGCGCAGTTTAATATTTTTAACTTTGGTCTATTTTTAGTTGAATCTCTAAACAATCAAGATAGCCAGAAGGCGGATTATAATGGACGCATCATGACTTATCCATGCGTCCCTGCGTAAACACCATAAAATAGTGCCACGCGCGTGGCACTTAATCCCAGACCACAAGACCATCCACCGACTTAAGAAATATCCGCCCTATCATTAGAATTTAAGTCGGTCATTTATCTGTATATCAATCTCTATCAAGATCAATATTTTTACCCTTTTTGTTCTTTTCAATCACATCATTCTGAGACTTAACATCAGCGTCCCGGCTAACCCTATTCCCGGCTCTGCTTGCAATAAGCTGTTTTAAATAATCTGCTCGCGTAACTTCATTTGGCATGCCTTTGGCGTAATCAAATAGCAATTGAGCGGTTTTCAGATCTTTATCATTCTTCTTGTCATCAGGAGCTTGGACATATCCGTCATACAAAGATTTGGCGGTATTATAAAAAAGCGCCCTAACCTGTGTATTCCGCGCCTTACGAATTTCCTGGCCTGTCTCTACCCTGTCCTGATCGGATTGAATCTCTGTTTTAACGATGCCCAATAACTTTTCATCGGCAGCTGGTGTGATTTGATTTTTATTCCGCATTTGCACCATCTCAAAGCGCGTGGCTTTACCTGCAATCCCTCGCTCAAACCGCCTGCTAGCTTCCAGCATCACCCCGTGTTCCCTGCATTTTTCAGCGTACCGATTTCTTAATTGATTGATGTATTGTTTACGCGGATCAAGCTTTTTTCCATCCATAGATCGGAGGACAATGACAGAGTGAATATGAGGATGATCTGTGTCGTTGTGTTGTGCAAACAAATAATCATGTTCACCTTCAAATTCTTCGTTTAAAAATTCTCGGGTTAGTGTATTAAACGTGTCTCGATTTGTACCTGGTGGTGTGCTGAAAACAAGATGCACAGTATCGCGCGCATTTTTTCTGGTGTCGAAATAAATCGATTCCCATGATTCCAGTAACGACGTTGCATCATGCTTTGTTTTTAACAAGGATTCGTTGCTGTCTTCTAACGGAATATCAAAATTTCTGCTGATATAGGTTAGATGATTCATAATGTGTGCGCTGCCCTTTCCATAGCTTGTCACTTTAATCACTGCCTGTTTTAGTCCAGCCGCAATTCTGATCTGTTCGGAAACAGATAGCGGCTTATAACCATTCGACTCACCTTTTTTCTTGCCATATTTTACCGAGGAATTAATCCGTTTTTTGTTTTTTTTACCTGAGCTGTTTTGTGTGGTTTTATTGGAATGGTCAGTATTGCTATTGTCTATTTTATCGGAATGAACAAACCGCCTCGAACTCCATTCTTCGTCCAATGAACCCTTATTAATCTCGTTATTATTTGACATGATTTACTACATCCTGGTATCTATCTATAGTGCGTTTTATATAATTCTTTAAGGTGTCATTTACGTTATCGACATGGGATTTTATATCGTCCAAGTAGTGCTCTGACAGGCTGGATAATTGCTTTTCATCGCTATTTATTCGTGAGGTGATTTGATTCAGGTTTCTGGCAATACCGGTTAATTGCCTGACGGCTTCCCTGAATTCTTTAATTTCAATTGTCGCTAAATCAGGACCCATTCCAATGTAGTCTCTAACTAATTTTCGAATAAATCGGCTCCTGTTTGGTTGGCCAAATAATTGAATACTGGCATCTTCGCTAAGTATCCATTCGTCATCTGTAAGTCGGATATGTAGTGACTTTGTTTTTTCCATCTTATCTACTTATTCCATTTTAAAATAAACGTTAATTTGATTTTCTCGCAGGCCGTCAGGTCGAGAATCAGCGATGTTCGCGCGGGCGTTTTGTACATTTTTTGTAAAATGTACCACAAAACCCCTTTCCCGCCTATAGAAAACTCCTCCAATAAATGCGATTATACTCATAACTGGCCAACCGCTGCTATACTCATTTTTTAAGGGTTGATGCGGATTTTATTTGCTTTGTATTTAAACAGTTACAAGGAGCGTTTCATGCCACATTATCAATGCACAGACCTGGCTAAAGTGTACGGTAGCGACTATATCGATAAGCGGATGCTCGGCTATTACCCTCTGGAGGAAAGTCGAAAGAAGGTGCGTAAATCAAGTTTCTTTGTTGATAGTGTAATGCTTTGTTTGCATGAAAAATTATCCGTTGATTTTGTTATCAGAGAATTGTCGTTTGCAACCGTGGCACTTATCACCTACCTTTATATGCAAAATTCTGGTCGGCTTAGTGCGCTCGGTTCGTTTGGTCATTTAATCGAAATTATGCTGGTTGTGGCTATGGGTTATAATTTATTTAAAGCCTCATTAAAATCGTTAACCCCTGGCTTGATTTGTTTAGTTGGTGGTTTGGTTTGTTTGTCCGGTGGAATTCATCAACACTATTTTAAATTTCTAACGCATGACAATATTGATTATATTATCGGTATGGGCGCTTTATTTATCGGGTTGTCACTGATGAGATCTGACAATAAAAATTGATTGGTTTTTATTTTTTAAAATGATGCATGGCAGGCTTTTACCTGCCATGCATTGTGTATTAACTTTCGTTAGGTAACATGATAGTAATTTTTTTCTTTCCAAAAAAATTACTGACGCATTTCAACTTTAATGTTTCAAATATTAATTTATCCGTTTGTTTTTGAGTAACGGGTATTTTAAATAACACCGTTTTTGCTTCAATCATCCGGCTATTGGCCATACGCGCCATGCACAACAAATCCCATAAATGAATGCCGTTATTTTCAATATAACGTTTTTCTATTTCACGGCTAATGTGTACCTTTGCATCAATACCCGCTGTTTCGGCAAGCGCGGATAAGCTGGCTTTATTTTTTTTAAAAAATTGCTTTTTGGTTGGAATGTTAATTTTTAATGGTCTGTAAAAATAGCTAATATCGTTAGTTAACGTTAGCGCAAAATCAGGTATACTGTGAGCGTACATATTTATCTTCCTTATATTTATTTATGTGGTGTGGTTGCTGTCAGGAAGACCCCGCAATGGTCTTTCCTGACAACACATTAATTAAGCAACGCCTTTTAACTGCATCATTTTTTCGGCCAGTGTCCACAGCGCACGATTAAGCGATGTGTTTTGATCGATCCCTTTGACTTCGCGTGTTTTGATTCGTTTAATGTATCCGTTCTTGTCTCGACCATGACCACCTATCCCGCCCTTGATTGTGTTTTCTTGAACAACGTTAAACACCGTAAATAAATCATGTTTGTTTACTTCGCTCGTGCGCCTTGGCGATAATAATTTTTTTGACTCAACAGCCTGGCCGATTTCACTATCATCAAAACGCAGCGTGTGGGCTGCCTCTGCAAAATACTGTCTTTCCTCTGAGTTAAGCTGCACAGACGCCATTTTTTCGGTGGCTTCAAGCACTGCGTGAGCATTATTAACAATGGTGTATGTACCTTCGATGACGTTACCAATAACGTCTCCCTGATGGCGTATGCGAATATCATCATACGCATACCCTGCAACCAGTCCATTGCTGCAAACGAGGCGATACATGCCGGCAAGCAAGCGGTACGATGACAGCCCGTCATGTGAGTTAATCAGGATCAGCTCGGGGAATAACTGCGATGCAGTTACCTGGGTATCACAGTGACGAAACCGAACCATGTGTTTTGTGTAGGCCATTTTGTTTTCCAGTCTGCAATTGCTTTGCCTTGCGCTGGTTGGCATGAAGCCTTCTTGCCTTAAGTTTTCAATGATCGTGGCTGTTGAAATGGGCTGGTATTTGTCGCTGGTACGTTCTGAACACCCCTGAGTAAAAATAGATGGGGCTTTGCGTTGTAGCTCGTTAATGGTAAGGAAATTTGACATTTTTCACTCCAGTTAGTTGATTTTATACTTACAGGTAATTTTTCTTACCTATGAGTATAATTATATAGGGTTTTATTGATGGAGTCTATACTTATTTGACAGTTTACTTACTTTTAAGTAATAATAATCCCTGATAAGTTTTATCTAACAAGAGGTGATTAAATGCATGATGTAGCGGATTGGGATAAACAAGCTTGTAATTTACTAAAATCAGAATTAGCCCGGCGTGGCCTATCCTATGAGGATTTGCGCCTAGCTTTGGAGCGGATCGGAATACAGAAAACAAAAAACAATATAACCAAGACAATCAGTTTAGGTAAGTTTTCATTTTCATTTTTTTTACAATGTGCGCAGGCCATCGGGTTAACTAAATTACACATTAGTGATGAATAATAGGTAAAGGTTGGTTTATGAAAAACAACACATCGCCAACCAAACCTGAGGAACAAATGCATTGCAATTTAACCCTTTCGGTCAATCAAGGTGCACTGCGTTTTTTCTGTTAAACCGCCGCTTATCCGCCAATGATCGAGGTTTGCCACTGTTCTCACACACAGTTATCCACTGGTTTTGTGGATAACTTTTTTAATTAAGCTGCGTTTTTTATCCCTGTGGTTTCTTCCAGCAATTGTTTTGTTTTATATAATTTCTCCAACTTAGAGATTGTGGCGTCAATCACCGACTGGGTTAGTTCGCTTGGCTTTTGAGTGTTCTGTTTTTGCATTTGGTTTAGGTAACGTTCTTCTGTGGTGATGTTGATCATGATTTCACGCCACGTGTTTTGTTGTTCTACTTCTCGTTTTTTATGCCCGTATGGCAAGCAATCAGCCTTTTCCTGCATGTACATAGCAGGGGTTGAATCCAGGTTAATTGCCGCGAACAACGAACGCCCAGCCCTATCCATGTCCTGTTGTTTTTGGTGTTGATAGCGCGCGTCATTATCAGCATGTGATTGTTTAAACTGCGCACCAACGTCCCAGTGATTGTAAAAACCCTTCGGCGTGAGCCATCGTTTTTCACGCAACAACTTGGCGATAATGTTAACTCGGTGGTGGTCTTTCTCTATTCCAGCCAATTGGTCATCTTTATTTAAAACGCTAAATACAACCTCAGCAAAGAGTTGTTCAGGGTTTGAGAAATGTAATCCGTGCTGGGTTTGCAGGTTTGATATAGTGCCTTTGATGTAATTTTTAAGACGTGGGCTTATGCGCTCTCCTATGGCTTGTTCTATGGCGTAGTCCATTTTTATTACGGGTTTTGGTTGATTAGCAGGGTTTGTTTTCAAGTTATTAACATTACCGGCTTGCTTAACAGTACTGTTATTGTTTGTATTACTATCTTTACCTTTATATATAGAAACCGCCGAATTGGCGGAATCGATCACGCCATCTTGATTTATAATAAGACAATGCGCGTTGGTTTCTATTTGTGCTGTGGTTGGCTCGGAATTTATTTGTACACTGGTTACAAACTTTTCTTGCTCTAGTGAGATCGTAGAGGCTAAGCAATCCGCCACGTCTTCAATTGGTAACGAATCATTGGATGTGATGTATGGATCTATGCCAATGGTGGTGTTTTTTGTTTGATTTGGTTTGGCACCCAAGATGCCAAGTAACTTGTCCGATATGCGAATGTAAAGGTGCTTTTTCATGAAGAGTCGATTGACCTTAAGTATTAATCCTTTCACTTCAAATTCATGTAAGTATCGTTCGACGGAGCGCCTGGATAGCTTCGAGTCATTGGCTATTTGGTCAATGCTTCTGGTAAACCAAATTTGATCATCATCCAAGGTATAGTTGGATATTTGCCACCAGAATATTAGTTTGTCCAACAAGGCTGCTTGGTTATAATTGCCCGTTAAATTATGTAGTTTATCAAAACTGTTATGCTGGATAGAGCATAAGTTACTCATATAGTACGTCCCTTTAATTGTTTTTGTTTTTATTCTTTAACTTAATATCCTTATGTAATTGATCTGTTGCATAAGGAACTCAACGAGTATCAAATTTTTGATTTCATAAATCAAAATACGTAACCGATTGAAAATAAATGCAATTCCTGATGGTTCGCTATAGGATTCCTGATAGTTCGCTAATGGATTCCTGATAGTTCGCTAAAATATTCCTGATGGTTCGCTAAAATATTCCTGATAGTTCGCTATATGGATAAAGGGGGTAATACGGAGTAACAAATTAAATGTGTCTGTTTATCGATCGATTTGCCCTTGATTAACTGTTTTGGTGGTTTTTTGGGAAAACAAACATGAATATCTTTGATTATTTAAAATGGAAATCCGATTTTTATTTTAAATATATGTTGAATGGTTCGCTATTCCAAGCTTCCAAGGTTGCAAGCTTTCATGTATGATTAAGTTTAACGGTTATAAATCGCAGGTTAGGTAATGATTATATCAGAGGAAGATATTGATGTTAGCTATGGAGAGCGTTTAGCTAATGAACCTATAGGAATCGATTCGCTGAAGAACGAAAGGAATTTAATGCTTTTCCCTTTTTGTTCTACATCAAAGGCTCTCCGATTTAAATCAATAAGGTATACATCAAAGGATAGTAAGTTTTCGCTAGAGGTTACTGCAAATCACGAATATGGAATGGCAAAAATATGGGATTTTGATATTTTACGTTTTGTTTTTTCTAAAATTGATACGATTGCGGGACGCACGGGTTATTACCCTTCTGCAGTAGCATTTTCAGCCTATGAATGCTTGAAATTCTTAAAAAGAAACCCTAATGCTGGGAAAAATATTCAATGGTTAAAGGGGGCTTTAGATCGGCTAACAAGTACGACGTACAAAGGTAATATTTTTAAAGATGAAGGTAAACATGTAACTGGCTTTACACTTATAAAATATGACTATGTGGAAACTAGCCGGGGTATAGAAAAAATATCCATCTCATTAGATGAGAGACTGGTATTTTCATTAAGAAACTCACAGTCGTTAATTACTATAAATGAACGTTTGTTAGAAGAGCCATCTGGTTTGAAAAAAAGACTTCTGGAGTTGGTGTCATTGAAATTATCCACTGATGGCGTGTGGATTGTTCCTATTGATGAGCTTCAATGTTTATGTGCGAACACCTGGTCAATAGCTAAATTCAAAAACGAAATCAAGTCGTTTAATGATTTACCTTGGGGTATTGCTGAAGTAAAAATACAAGATCAACCGTGTATTCGTTTTATAACAAAATAAGTGCCACGCGCGTGGCATTAATTAAATAGGCTGAGATTATGAATACTGTAGTGATAGCTATTTCTCAAGGTAAAGGCGGTGCTGCTAAAACAACAACCGCTGTAAATTTGGCTGGAGCCTTGAACGAATTAGGGTTCAAGACTTTTTTGTTTGACTGGGATTCTGCAAAGCCAGATGCAGTAAAATGGATGCAGCAGGGTGACTATATTAATTGGATTAAATTGATTGATAAAGATGATCCTGTGTCAGATATTGAAATGGCAAAACAAAAATACGATGTACTTATTTATGATACGCCACCGAACTATGATCCGAATGCATTTAAGGCAATCATGTCCGCTGATTTTGTAATCATCCCTACATCAATGAATTATCTTGATCAAGAGAATGCTAAAGCCGCTATTTCAGTTCCTATCCTTGCGAAAAAGCCATTTAAAATTTTAATGAGCAAAGTAAAAAAAGGAACAAAAGAGGGTAAGGATATTCAGTTGCAAGTAGAAAATCAGGATATTAGTTTTAATGAAATCATTACAGATCGAAATGTCGTTGCCAAATGTCCCAGTGCAGGGCAATGGGTTGGGCAGTATGACAAGGGAAGCGATAGCCATAATCAATTTTTGAATGTTGCAAAAGAGGTTGTGTTGTGGGCTGGGATTAAATGCCACGCGCGTGGCACTATTTTAGAAGAGGTGGTTTTATGAGCACGGACTTTTTAAGTAGTATTGTTGATAAAATGGAACAAACGAAAGTTGACCTTGAAATGGTTTGTGATAGAAAGTCCGGCGGTGAGAGAGTGGATAAAATCGATCCGGAAGAAATTGGTAATTGGGAATATAGAGATAGACGCGATTTTGAGTTGGGTAATATAGAAGATTTGGCAGATAGCATCGAATTGAAAGGGCAGGCGCAACCAATAATCTTGGTAAGAGCAAGTGACATCTTCAAATCAACAGAAAAAAATAGTTGCAGGTATATTGTTATTGCCGGGTACAGGCGATGGCTCGCATGTAAATCAAGGGATATCCTAGTTGACTCTATCGTCCGTAATATGAGCTTTGAGCAAGCTATCGCTTGTTTGGTTTCAGAGAATGAAAAAGAAAAAGTATCTGATTACTCAAAAGGGATGTTTTATAATAAAGTACTAAAAAATGAAGGCATTACTAAAAGAGCACTGCATGAAAGGCTTGGAATAAAAAAAGGGATGTTTGATAATTATATTTCATTTTCCGAGGTTCCAGATGAGATATGGGTTGCAGTTGGTGATCTAAGCAAGGTATCCGCAAGAACGTCATCCACTATAAAATTACTTAGTCAAAAAGGCAGTGAGTATAAAAATGCATTAATATCAATTTCAAAAAAAATAGCGGAAGGGATTGGAGAAAAAAAGATAATTTCACTGGTTAACATGGAACTTTCTAAAGGCATGAATGACCATGGATTGAAAAGTGCCACGCGCGTGGCATTTTCAGATTCGATTTATATGGAGTCTAAAAAAGACCAGATTAAATTAGGATTGAAAAATATAAGTGATGATAAATTTGAGTTGTTGAAACTGAAGGTTTCTGAAATGTTAACGCTATTTCTTCAGGACGCGTGAACGAATTTAGACAACGACTAATGATTGATTTATGGGGAAAAAATATGTCAGAAATTGATTCAGATATCAACAATGATGAATATGTTACGCTAAGTGTGGATATCCCATACGAGTTAAAAGATAAGTTGAAGTTTTGTTCTTACAAGGAAAAGAAGTCAATTAAAGAGTTAGTTAAGGAAGCACTGGAAAAATATTTTTTAAATTACAAAGAATAAGCGTCACGCCAATTCAAAGTGAAGCGCTACAATACAGAACACCATTTCAGGTCTTTCCTGCAGGGAATCACGTGGGGGTTGCACTTCAGTGTTGAAAGAGTTGGCTTGGCTTCCGGGCAAAATTTCATGAAATCGGCTTCAGAGCGTGGTCAAGGTGTAGCAACTGTAGCGGTGTCGCAGCAGGTTTTTTGCTACACCTTGACGTATCATTTTTTTGTGAAACACAATTAATTGAAGATTCAGACCTATCTCTAAAAAGAATTTCCATTCATTGCCTGATTGATGATAAAATGCTCACGGTCAAGCAGTAGGCTGGGTTTCCGATCCAGTTATATAACAAATAAAATATACACTTAATTTGGCCAAACCAATTAATGGGCAATAATTATGAGAATTTTAGAATTAGCCAAAGCGTGCTTTTATCATCCGACAAAGGTTGTGTTTTTAGATGACAACCAAGGGTTTCTTGACGCACTTGAATTGGAATTTGGCGATCATAAAAACATGATTATGTTTACATGTCCAGACAAGGCAATAAGCGCGATTAATGATGGAGAGGAATTTATTTCGAGAAGAGTTCTTTCCGGGATGGATGGAATAGATGGTGACACTGCGAACCATGTTGGTGGTTTTGAAGTGCATAATATTGTTAATATGATTTATGATGTTTCAAGATTTGATAGTGTTTCTGTTCTTGTTGTGGATTACGAAATGCCAAATATAAATGGTGTTGAATTTTGTCGGAAACTTGAAGACAAGAATGTATTTAAAATTTTACTAACAGCTGAAGCTGATACAAATACAGCTATTGATGCTTTTAATTCTGGAGTAATTGATAAATTTATACTTAAAACCAGCTATAATTTGCATGAAAAAATATTAGATGCTATTTCGGAATTAAAAAACAAATACTTCAATGAGTTGTCAGCGATAATAATACAAAGTTGTGGTAAGTCTCTTAAATCATTACTAAATAATAATTCATACAAGAATATATTTAATTCCGTATTATCTAAGTCACAGGCTAAAGAGTACTACTTGGTTGATAAATACGGCAGTTTCTTGTTTTTAGACAAAGACTCAGTGCCTACTTGGTTGATTGTTTCCGACCAAAGTAAGATTGATGATCAAATTGATTTGTTGGAAGGTTTGGATTTTTCCTCTGAAATTGTAGAGCAAATAAAAAACAAGAGTAAGATTTTGTTTTTGTTTTCGGATGAAGAATGTAAGGAACCAGTTTCTGGTTGGGAAAAATATATTTTTGAGTCCATTAAATTAGATGAGAATTACAATTACTGCATTATAAACGATCGAATAACGGACTCTATAAATTGGGATGGTATTGCCCCATATGCTTAATCAATAGGTAGTCGTCATTAATCGGCAATGATACTAACAGAGGTAATTAGTCATTTAATAGGCTATTGAAAATTTTATCGACGTTACAAATTTCATTTTGAATCGACTTCATTGCTTGTTTAAATAGCTCGATTTGTCTATCGGTAACAGGAGTTGTTTTATCCGATATTTTATCTACGAAGCTTGAAGCCGATTTTGTTATGCTGTTAATTATAATAATTGAATTGATAAAGTCGTGTTTTAATTTGTGTTTATTCATTTTTGTCATCAGATCATCCAAATCAGGGGTTACCCTGCGATATGGATAGGATACCAAAGAGTGATTAAAAAATCTCATTTCACGCATGGCTATCTCTGGAGTCAATATGCAGGACAACGTAGCGATAGTAACTGGTGCAAGCCGTGGCGTAGGTAAGTCTTTGGCAACTTATCTGTCAAAACTAGGGTATGTTGTTATTTTAATTGCCCGGAATAAAAAACTGTTAGAGAAAGTCAGTCAAGAAATTCATGACGATGGCGGAAGAGCAGTTTTTTTTGCAATAGATGTTTCTAATTCCTCTCAAGTAGAATCATGTGTCGATGAAATTATAGGCGAGTATGGACGCATTGATTTACTATTAAATAATGCGGCAATATTAAAGCGTGGCACAACAGAATTGCCCGATGAAGAAATAGAAGAGTTGCTGAGAATCAATTTAAATGGCGCAATATACGTAGCAAAATACGTGGCAGCGCAGATGAAAAAACAACGCAATGGTTACATAATGAATGTATCATCATTGGGAGGTAAATTTGCCGCTTCTTTTTCTGGGATATATGCCGCTTCAAAGTTTGGATTGTCAGGATTTAGTGAGGCATTATCGAAAGAAATGTCGTTGTACGATGTTAAGGTAACCAATATTTGTCCGTCCATGATCGCTACAGAAATGGCGGAAGGGCGAAAATTTAAACTGGATCAAATGATACAACCTGAGGATATAACCAAAACAGTTTCTTATCTTCTGAGCCTTAGTAACAATGCGATCCCAACCGAAATTCTTATTAGTTGCTTGCCACTTATTAGAAAAACCACTGCATTACTGCAAGAAATGTATTTAAGTTGAAATGATAAAATTAAAACTCTCAGCAATCATCATTGGATTATTAATCGGCTTTTCTGCAAATGCACAGAGACCTGTTACTTTATGTCTGACTGGAAAATTAGAGTTAACGCTACCCGAATATAAGATGTCATTTATAAATGCCGTTAATCTTGCCCAAAGTCATAATGCGGTCAGTAAACAGGTGCATATAAAAACATATTTTTATGACAACAAACCACTGTCAGCGATAAGAGTATATAACGAAATGCTGCATGATCACTGTTCAGCAATCGTTGGGTTTGAATATTTGTCTGATCTATTGCTGATTGAAAAAATACAATTAGATCACAGCATTCCTATATTTACATCCTATGCCAGTAGTAATGATCTTGACACGATGCCAAACAATTTTTTTATCTTCATGCCAAGCTATGATTATCAAGCAAAAAAAATGATGGACTATTTGCATGGTAAATTCAGTAAAATTAACAAGGTATTAATCATAACGGAAGTGGATCGAGCTGATTTAGCTAAATATAAAATTGCGTATGAAAGCATATTGAATAAAGAGGGAATCCATTACGATCAAATGGATTTCATTGGAGACGACAATCTGTTTGAAGAAAAACTCACTCAATTTCTAATAAACAAAAGTTATGATTTCGTGTTTTTATTCTCTGGTGCGGTTGGTTCAACCAAGATCATAAATCAGATGAATGATCACAAAATAACATTTATTGGCACAGAAAACTTCGGTTCATCAACTAACCAAAGTTTATACGTCAGGTTAAATGACAAAAAAATTAAAGCGCTTACGATCAGAAATATCGACTTTCTAAAAAGAAGCAAGGAACTTGAAGTATTTGTGCGGGAGTACGTCAAAAAATACTCAATTTTACCAAGCCCACTATCCGCATACACATACGATGCAGTAATGATTATTTTAAAAGCATTCGAAGCAAACCGATCAGTAACCACTGAAAATATTTTAAAAATAAATTATGATGGAATTACAGGGGCGTATATAAAAGATAAAAAATTTCACAGGTCAAACCAATATGTAATTTTATCTATTGGAGAAAAGGGCTTTGTCCATGAAGAATAACACAAAGAAAATCAACACAATTTTTATTAAAATGATGGTGTGCTCGTTAATTGCTCAGCTGCTTATTTTAGGGTTTCTAATCATATTTATTAGAAACTATACAAATCATAACCAAATAAATAATAAGTCGGATGATCTTCTTATTAAAGATGAATACACGATAGATAAAATCGGGCAGTACAAAATGCTGGAATCTAAATATGCATTGGATTTAGAGCTGCACAATTTAGGTGACATGCGAAAGTTAGACTCAATACAATTTGTGGACAACATTGATAAAGAAACCCGGCTTGGTGAGTGCACTATTTTAAAGCCCAATAAGTTTAAATTATGCAAAAAAAGCAATGGTGCTTATTTAGGTGTTTCAACCATATCTGGTAATAACAAAATATTAGGATATATTTTAGCAAGCAAAAAATATTCTCCAGCATTCCCTTCGCCTGCACGGTATGATTTATTATTGATACTATTAAGTGTGATAGGAATATTTATCATTAATTTTGGACTTCTATTTTTACCCTTAAAGAAAAAAATTGAAAGCAATACCAAATACCTGCTCGATTTTATTTCACCAAAAAATGATGTGGATGAGACACTGTCCTGCATTAACATAGAAGAGTATAAAACGATCGCTCTAAAGTTCATTGAAGAACGAACTGAAATTAAAAGACTCCAAAAAGAAAAATCATACTATGAAGCCCGGAAGAATATAGCCGAACAAGTTGCGCATGATATCCGTTCGCCCTTGGCAGCCATAAATACGGCGCTTACCGGGATAGGATCAATACATGAAAACCTTAGGGTAATGATTAAGAACGCATCTCATAGAATAAATGACATCGCTAATAATTTATTACTTGTGGCCAGATATAACACAGATGGATCCCCGGTTTTTGCCGTGGAAGAAGGCACAATCCCAGAATTGATTTTTTTAACCCTGGACAACATTGTTTCTGAGAAAAAATTTGAATATTATCAAACAAAAGCGGATATTAATTTAGATATTTCAGACACTGCTTACAGCTGTTTTTCAAAAATAAATTTAGCTTCATTCAAGCGCGTCTTGTCAAATCTGATAAACAATAGTGTGGAAGCAATCAATTACAATGGAAATGTTACTGTTAGTCTTAAGTGTGACAATGAATTCATTAGCATTACAATCACAGATAATGGGTGTGGGATTCCGGAGGAAATTCTTCCAAGTATAACAGACCATGGATTTAGTTTTTGCAAACAAAATGGCGCTGGAATTGGATTGTCGTATGCAAAAGAATATATTGAAAAGCTCAATGGCTGTCTGGTAATTCACTCTGAAATTGATGTGGGAACTACAGTAACCATTAAGCTATTACGCACAGAAGAACCGGGATGGTTTTGTGCATCACTCAATATCAACAATGATGCTTGTGTTGTAATTTTGGATGATGACCCATCAATCCATGACGCTTGGAATGAAAAATTAAAAGGAATTTCAGGCATTAAAATGGAACATTTTTCAATGTCATCTGATCTAACAATAGAGAAAATAATGGCTTTAAGGCCGGATATTTACTTGATTGATTACGAATTGCTTTCAGACCATAAAAATGGCCTAGATATTATTGATGAGTTAGGATTGGGTCAACAATCACTTTTAGTGACGAGCTGTTTTGAGGATCCTGTTGTTCGCTCTCGATGCGAAATGCTTGGGGTGAAAATAATTCCGAAATCTTATGTTCCGTATATCCCCATCATGACTTTCAACAAGCTGAATGATAACAGCAAGTTAGTATTCATAGATGATGATGAGAACATGCGAATGGCTTGGATTTTTGCAGCAGAAGAGGCTGGTGAAGAAATCCATGTGTATTCTCATCCTGACGAATTCACTAAAGACATGATCAATTATGAGAAAAATACCGTTATTTATATTGACTCAGATCTAGGCACAGACATACCTGGAGAAGTCTATGCAAAAGAATTTTATGAGAATGGATTTACCGAGCTTCATTTGGCCACAGGATATTCAGTGGATAGATTTAAAGGTACCCCATGGTTAAAATCTATTGTTGGAAAAGCTCCTCCTTTCTTCAATAATGACAAATGAAACCAAGCTATATATGCGATATGAAATCATTAATTACTTCACTAAAACGATGGTTTTCTTCTATATGCGGATAGTGTGCGGATTTATAGAATGTAATTAAGTTTTCTGTTGTAGAAAATGCGCCTTCTGTTCCGTTCATGATGAAATCATGAAACCCATTAATCCATAAATAAGGAATATTAAGACTACTAATATCAACGGAAAAATTATCATCAATAGAATAAAGGTCTTTTCTTACGCTCATGAATGTTTTTGCATTAACAGGTAAATTAATTTCACTCTGAACATGTTTGCATTTATTGAAACATTCCAAGTTGGCCCAATACAGGTAGTGTCTATCTGTATTTTCCTGTGAAAATTCGGCCAGTTCTTCTGTTAGATCCCATAGTTTATGCAAATTGATACTGTCCATTTCTTGTAAAATCTTGCTATATTTTTCAGGGTGGCTTTTTTTCAGATATACCATGTCGAATATCAAATTATTTAATCGTGGAACAAGTATTGATTTTGATGTTGAAACGAAGATGCAAGGCGTCTTGTGGTTGAATTTATTACAAAAATCAAAGAGTAATTTAGCTCCATAGCTATGTCCGATTATGCCGGAAATTTTTATTTTTTTAACGTTGTTTAAGTATTGGTAAATTTCTTCCAGATCATCAATATTGTCAGCATGTGATACATTTTCTGAGAAACCGAGTGATCTGCCGCAAGTTCTCTGATCATAAAGTACTATGTTATGGTTTAATGAATTGAATAGCTTGTCATGCTCGATAAGATACTCAATAATTCCGCAGTTGTAGCCTGGTCCGCCATGAATAAACAGTAACGTCCCTTCATTCTGATTTTTTATGAATTCGGTCATGTAGAATTTGGGGTGATCTAGTAGTTTTTTATTGTAATTTGACATTTTCGCATTCCGATGATGTTGCTCACTAATTCCGATCGATGCTGATCACCTGTTCCAATCCATCGTGATCACTGATTCCGAACGGTAGTGCTATTTTATGGAAGTACATTATTCGTCATGATGTTCTATCTCTATGTAATTTTCTCACCCAAACTATGGGGGCAGCAATTTTTATTTTAATATCTTTAATTTCTTTTTTTACTAAAGTTGCATTTTTGTTAAAGCAATATAAATTGTAAAGATCGGGTTTTTCGCTATTCTGTAATATTCTTATATAAGTATCATTGTTATCATCAATAATGATGCATTCTTTTCCAATAGCATCCTCAATATTATTTTCGATTATTCCACCGACATAATTTCCAGGGTACAAAATTGGTGTCATCGCATCATCTTTAACAACGGCATCAATAGAATTTTCTATCTCTCTGAACAAGAGTAATTCTTTGGCGATATGATTTTCATCACCTTCTTGTATATTTAAATCCTTGGTAATGTAGGTGGCTTCTCTACCAATGCCATGCATTAACCAAGAATCTGAGCAATACACATTTAATTGTTTTGCATGTTTGGCAATTTTTTCTGATCCCTGCTGAGTCAGTCCTCCTCCCCAGCCCAACTCCCATCCCTTTAAAGCCGGTACGGTAATATCAGTGTTCTGACAAAACTCATTTCTTGTCATAGAAAGAATGTGATCTCGAACAAATCTTATTCTTTTCCCTCGTGCCTCAGCAGAGGATTGGTTTTCCAGTAATGAGTTCATCATGCATTCATTGTGTAAGTTGGTGTTTTATAGAGAAGATAATACACCAAAATGGTTACAAAAGCCCTCCGAAATTTACTTTATTCAATGTCAACGTCTAAATATATCTTACGCAAGGGTTAGTGATGCAAATAAATTTATCCCTTAAGGGTTAAATTAGTATTTACATTTTAACCCTGAATGGTTAACATTCTTTTACGAAACAAAAGAAGAGGCCAGATGTTTCATATGAAGGTTGGTTGAAATCAATCTGATAAAACAGTGCTTCCTGTCCGACCACCATTGGTATTAATCGGTGCAATAGAAAAGAGTAGGGAATGATTGGAACAATGAAAAAATTCACACAAACATCTCAATTAGGAAATAAAATGAATAAATCTGTTAGCGTACTGTTATCAACCGCCGCACTGCTTATCGCCACCGGCAACATAGCCAATGCAGCGACTCCCGGTGCATATTTGGGAGGCGGTCTTGGGTTGAGCGCTTATGAACCGGTGTCTGATGCCCAGATGAAAACCGACGGTGGTCTCGGTGGCAGAGCGTTTGCCGGGTACAATTTTAATCGCTATTTTGGCCTCGAAGGCGCGTACTCAACATTTTACAAAACAACATACCTGTTAAATGATTATCAAAACCTTGCGATAGATTACAGCTTAAATGCATTAAGCTTTGTAGCAAAAGGCTATCTACCACTATCCGAAAACAATACGACTAACCTTTATGGATTGCTCGGCGTGGCTCAATCATTCGCTGACATCAATGCAAAATATCATCAAACCAGCATTTTCAGTGATTCTGATACGGGCGTTGTTCCTGTGTTGGGATTGGGCGCCAGTTACGAGATGAATCAACACTTCACCACCAGTCTTGAGTGTTCTTTTTTTGGAAAAAAAGACGCTGATGCCAATCACTTCGGAATTCAACAGGCAGCACTGGTTACGTTGAATCTGGCATACAAAATTTAGCATTCAAGGAGTGTCAGCAATGAATCACATGACCATTACCCTTGATGAGCTATCCGCTTTAAACGGTCTATCCCACATGCAGCAGCTTTGCTACCTGCGTGGGATACGCCCGTATGTGGATTATCAAACAGGGATTGTTGGCATTAAGCGTGGTGTCAGTTATCAATCACTGACAGAGGCGTTGTACGTGGAGCCACACCAAGGTATTGCCAGTGGAAGCCCGAGCAAAGATCAAGTCAGACGAGCCGTGAAAGGGCTTGAGCGGGCAGGGTTGTTACATATTGAATCGCTGGAAAAAAGGCTGGTTGTACGCTGTATTTTAGTCTCACAGGGTTATTCCAACCAAAATAAAGCCGCCACTAACCCGCCACGTGAAGCCGCCAGTTTAAAAGCGGCTGAAAGCCTTGCGGGTATTGAGTTGAATGGCTATTTGGCGATTAAACACGCCATAGCAAATAGTGCAAAAGCCACCATGCCTCTAAAAGATAGTTTATATATTTATTTTTCTCAAAATTTTGAAAACTTTTGGGCGATATACCCACTGAAAAAATCAAAACAAAAAGCTTGGGAACAATTTCAACTGATCGAGCCTACCGGCGACTTGCTGTCACGCATCACAACTGCACTGCAAGAACAAATCCAGTTTCATGGCATCCAGCGTGCTCGTGGTTTGTGGGTCGCACCATGGAAATACCCTGCTAACTGGCTAGCACAACAGTGCTGGGAAGATGAAGTGGATTTTGAAGCTTTACAAGAAGGCAATCATGCAGTCAATCAAACAAATCATGTTGAAAGTGGAACCCGGGATAGTTTCTGGGAATCCTGTAAGGCCGGTACAGAATTTGAGCCAGAACCAGAAGCCTGCCAGCAACCCGCGGGAAACGTCATTGCCTTCAGCCGATACAGGCCAGAATGCCAGGTGTATTGATCGGTTGTTTTTAAAGTTTGCCGCATTCTATGGGCATGTATGGCGGAGTTCATTTAAGAACGATGATTTTTTGGCCTTTACTAAAAGTGAATGGTTGCAAGGGTTAGCAAGGTTTAACGATGAGCAGGTAAACAAGGCGATTGAGTTATGCCGGGAAAGCAAAGTATTCCCGCCTACGCTGCCAGAGTTTATCGGTTTTTGTAAGCAGTTTAAGACAGTGGTGCAGTCATATACGTGGAAAAAGGAGGTGGCTTTTTCAGGGCAATCGGCGGTTGGAGATGCCAACCTCATGGCTATTAGGAGCATGTTGGGGATGTGATTTGTCACCATCCAATGAACACTTATCAAAAATGCATTAAAAAAAAGGGGTAAATAAAGTGGACGTTCACATGCATTGTAAAAATATATACCTATCGGTTCAGCCTTCGGAGTTGCAGCGCTTGTTACCAGGATTGGCGGCACAAGCAAGGCACAAAGAACGGCAAGAGGCCAAATTGAGACTGGAAGCTCGGTTGAATAAATTCAAAATATTTTCAGAACGGCAGCATGCTGTGTCAATCAATGTGGAGGGGGATAAATCATGTTAAAAAAATCTCGAGCGTTTTACAGAAAAGCCACAGGCGCGGTTGGCTTCATCGGGTTAAATCTTGTTTCAACGGCAGTACTTGCCGATGAACTGCCCGCACTCAATAACGCTACAAGATGGGTTTCGTCAACGTTAATCAGCGTTGCATTGGCCGTTTTAGGATTGCAAATCATGTTTCGGTTATGGCAAGTCAATCAAGGTCAAAAAGAGTGGTCTGAAGTGGCCAAGCCTATTTTGGTCACAGCGGCCATCGTTGCGGTTCCGGCCATCATGTCGGCCTTGTCTGGCACAATGAGATAGAGTGAGTACCATCATGCAAAACAGCAAACGCTACATTCTTCAACCTGATTTACTGGCCAAGGGCATGACCAAGGACACCCGAATCATGGGCGTGCCGTTTAGCTTTGCGATAAGCAACATCGCCGCCTTTTCCATGTTGATGATCATCAGCTACGCAACCACAAAAAACCTGTGGTCGATACCGATTGCATTGGGTGCTTTGACCATCGGTCATTTAATCATGATGATTTTATCGTTGCGTGAAGACAAAGCGTTGAAGATGCACGTTGCAAATACGATGTATTGTCCAAAAAATCCGATGGATGAGATCAGCAGTTATACCCCGTTAAATAAAATGAGCCCAAAATCAGGCATAAAAGAACGCCCGGTTGCAAAGCACTTGCCATGGGCACGCCTGATGAATAACCACACTGTCATGACAAGAAAGGGTGAGTTATTGCAGGTCGTAACCCTTGACGGACTGGCGTTTCATACTGAAGACGACATTACGCTTGATGTGAATAAAAACCTGCGAAACCGTGTGCTCTATCAAATGGCAACCCCTGAATTAGCAATTAGTTTTTATACCATCAAAAGAAAACACGCGCCATTTCCTGCGAGTGAGTACACCAATGATTATGCGAAGGCATTTAATGATCGCTATCGAGACGCGTTAAATGAGAAACCACGTTACCAGAACAGTATTTATATCGTGTTATTGCATAAGGCACCCAAATTTAAAACCAACTTAATCAAGCATAAGAACACGGCAACATCGAATAACAATAGCGCATTTTACAGCCAAGCTTTAAAAAAGCTCGATGATCAAAGCACCCGTCTGATTAGCCTGTTTAAGAGCCATCACTGTCACAGACTGTCTACCAATGAAGACAGGGGATCCACCTTGCTGGGCTTTTTATCTGAGCTGGTAAATCTGGAATCGCGTCAGGTCAACGCACCGATGCAAGCACTCAATACCTATCTGCCCTATAAAACCCATCATTTCGCCAAGCGCCGCGGCATTGTTCAGGTGACATCGCCTGATGGACAAAATCGGTTTGCCGCCATGTTGTCTTTGAAAGAATACCCGGATGAAACCCATGCCACGTTGCTGGATGTTCTGTTAAGCGTGAATTGCGAGTTAATCACGACCCAGAGTTTTTATTTCAAGCACAATCAGCGCGCGAAAGATGAGCTTGAAAAACAACAACGCAAAATGGAACAAACGGATGATTCCATTTTATTGGCAGGCGAGCTCAGTTTGGCGATAGAAGATGTGAAATCCGGCAGGGCGGCTTATGGTGAACATCACTTGAGTATTTGTGTGATTGCAGACGATGTTGTTGCCCTAAATAAAGCGGTATATGACGTCGAAAGCAAGCTTAATCAAGAAGCAGGGCTCATTACAGTACGTGAAGAGCAGGGCGTTGAACTAGCCTTCTGGGCGCAATTACCAGGCAATCACAGTTACAAAATACGCCAGTCATTGATTAGTTCATTAAATATGGCAGGGCTTGCAAATTTACATAATTACCCCACAGGAAAGGCGACAGGCAATCACTGGGGTGACGCAGTCACAGTACTGGAAACCATCAGTGGTACCTCATTCTTTTTCAATTTTCACGTCGATCAGGTTGGTAACAGTATTTTTATCGGACCGATGGGCTCTGGTAAAACTTTGTTGCTGTCAGCCTTTTTGGCCTTCACAACCAAGTACGGTGGCTGGCGGTATGTGTTTGATAAAGACCGCGGTATGGAAATCATTGTTCGCGCCCTTGGCGGCAGTTACAACGTGATACACCCCGGAATTCCATCCGGTATGGCACCCCTGCAATTGCCGGACACGGCTGAAAACAGAGCGTTTAATGTGTTGTTGCTGAAAAAATTATTAAGCACCACGGCACCCTTGGCGGTTGCTGATGAAAAAATCATTGAAAAGGCTGTCCATGGTGCCTATGAATTGGATCATGCTCTGCGTATTTATCGCCACATTGCCCCGTTTTTTGGTGCAAACAAGCCTGGCAGTTTGAGAGAGCGCTTTGATCGCTGGCATTCAGACGGTCAGCACGCGTGGCTCTTTGACAATGACTGCGATAATTTTGCCATTAATAACCGTATCTCAGGGCAGGACATTGGTAATTTATTAAAGCCAGAATTTCAGGATGTCAGCACACCTGCATTGATGTACATGTTTCACCGATTGGGCGATTGCCTTGATTCATCACCCACGGCGGTCTTTATTCCAGAAGGGTGGAAGGCATTAAGTGATCCGATCTTTCAGGAACAATTAAAAGACTGGAGCAAGACACCGCGTAAAAACAACATGGCTGTCATTATGGATACGCAAAGTCCTGAAGATTTGGGCACCAGTGCCGCCGGCAGTTCCCTTGCTCGTGAAGCCAGCACGCAGGTATTTTTTGCCAACAGCAAAGCAGAATGGGATCACTATCGACAATTTAATTTAAGTGAAAAAGAGTTTTTGGTGATTCAAAAGGAATTGCCGGCTATGGATGGGCATTATTTTCTGTTAAAGCAGGGCAATAACAGCGTAATGGCGCGTTTGAATTTAAACGGGATGGACGATGATGTCGCCGTTTTGTCAGCCAATTTGGCTCGTGTGTTGTTGCTGGATGAAATCCGTGCGCGGGTTGGTGACAAGCCTGAACACTGGCTGCCGCGCTATACCCAGCTTAATCGATGTTTGAAAACGCGCTTTGGTAATGACTTCACCCGCATGAAGCCGGATTTTGAAAAACTATGGGAGCAATGCGCATGAAGACATTCAAAAAACAACTCATCATCGCCGTGTTACTTGTCGCCCAACCCATCGTGTCCAGTGCCGAATCAAGTTTTGATTTTGGAGAGATATTTTCAATATTAAAAGATATGGCCATGCAATCAACGATTATAGGGACTAATTCGACGGGGCAATTAAATGCCTTGAACGAACAAAAAAAACTCCTGGAAGACACTCAAAAACTGATGCAAGGTCATTATGGCTACGGTTCATACGACAACCCAAGCTTAAGTTCATGGCAGCACGCGGGCAAGGACTGGAATAGTTTGTTGAATAGTCATCAATCAGGTGGTAACGACCCCTTGGCCAGTTTGGCCAGGGAAATCGAGCATGAATTTCCGATCGTCAGTTCCGATCGCGTTTATTCCTCATCCAAAAACCCGGAACAAGCCAAGCTGTTTGATTTGCTGTCCAAAGCTACCGTTGCATCGCGCGCCAGCAATACGCTTGCTTACAACAACGTTGATGCAGAGCTGCTCATGATCGAAAAATTGCAAGCTGAAATCGAAAGAAGCCCGAATCAAAAATCAACGCTGGACTTGATTGCACGCATACAAATTGAAGAAGCCAAGCTCATGGCGTACCAAATTAAATCCAGCGCCGTCAGTGCGCAATTAACGGGATTACAAGCGCAGCAAGAGGTGTCTGATGCGAAATGGATGAGTGAATTTTTTAAGTGGCACTAAAACAACAAGGGGAATAAAGCAATGAGTAACAAACTGGATAAGCGTGTAAGGCAGGCCGCCATGGTCATCTTGATGGTGTTTGTGGTCAGCGTAGCCATCAAATCAGTGCATGATGAATTCGTGAGCAGGAAGGCTGCGGCGCAGGTTGAACAGGAAGACAAGGCATACAAGGAGTTTTTTGCCTGGAGGGGTAAATAATGAAAAAACTAATCAAGGGCATGGTGTTGTTAAGCATTCTGTCATTGTGCGCGTGTGCAACAACGCGTCCAGAACTGAAATCCCCATGCGATCCCCTGCAATGCAAAAACAGGGTTAACGTCAACACCTGGTATAAAGGGTAAGGGTAACGTATGACTTTCCATTTGACGCTGGATAACTTCATCAATGATGCGCTCGGCATCGTTGATGAGATTACGGCGAAGTTTATTGAGACGGGATATAAAGCCATTGCTGACCATTGGATGGTCAGCGGGCTCATGACCTCGGTACTCACGCTGTATGTCATTTATTTTTTTTACCAGGTTAAATATCACGACATCCCGATCAGTGATGCAATCACGCATTTAATTAAAATTTGCTTTGTATACACGTTGGCAACCAACTGGAATATTTTTTACATCTTGATTTATAACGTGGCTACGAATGAGCCACTGGCCATTTCGAATATGTTGCTATCCAAGTTCAGCAACACGAATGGCTCATTGAACGATATTTTTGTTCACGGCATGAAAAAAAGCGTTGAACTGTTCTCCAACATGCCCTTTACGGCCAAAGGGATTATGACGTGTGTGTTGGGTGCGGCTCTTATGATGATTGCTACGTGTTTATTCACGATGATAGCCCTGGGTCTGATCGTCATTTCCAAATTTTATTTGGCGGTTTTGCTGGTTTTAGCACCCTATTTCATCGTGATGCATCTGTTTAATGGCACCAAGGGGTTAACTGAAAGCTGGATCAAGGCGGTCATCAACAAGGCATTGGTTCCGGTCTTCGTAGGCTGTGTGTTATTGCTCACCTCAACCTTGGCTTCGTTGTGTCTTAATGCTGGCAATACTGCGGTTGCATCATCATCGAAAGCGCCTGATTTTGTGGGCATCCTTCTGTATTTCGTGTGCAGCATCTTGAGCTTTTTTCTGTTCAAAGTCATCCCTGAGAAGGCGGCATCCCTGACGTCATCGTTGGCTATTGCAGGTCCTGGTCGCATGGCGAGCCAAGCGGGACAAACCATCGGAAGTGCAGCGTCTCGTGTCTCCAAAGGGGTGAATTCCGCAAAAAGCAGTTTTGGTCAACGCCAACAAAAATTGATAGAGCAGGTTCAGCAACGCGCAGGCGTGCGACAAAAGCAGGATGAGGCCGCGCGCGCTGCACGTGCCAGCCGGGTTTATTAATAACGAATAACAAAAGGAACCAACATGATGAGTACTGCAACCCCATTAAAAGAACGTGATTATTATGCGCATGCCACAAACTGGCACGATGACATGTTGTTGACCCGCGATAAGCAAATCAACATCTACCGCGCCCTGTGTTTGGGGCTGTTTTTCTGCCTTGCGGCGACTGTGATCTGTGTTACCACGTTAGTAACGCGTGAAACCGTGCAGCCATTTTTAGCCTTAATGGATAAACGCACGGGTGAAGTCACCACACCAACCCGGTTAAATGCACAATCACTCAGCAACAACTGGGCGATGGTTCGCCATTTTGCCAGCAACTACGTGACCGACAAGGAGTCCTATAATTTTTTAAACATCAATGCGCCCTATAAAAATCTGTTGTCGATGAGCGCACCACCCATTGTATTACAGATTGACCAACACATTCGCCCCGAAATCAATCCCGAAAGCCCTATCAAGGTGCTGGGGCAACATCATTATGTGACGGTCACGATCCACTCGATTGCGAAGTTGTCATCCAGTGACAACTTGCTGGATGTGCGCTTTACCACCCACACCATCAACACGGCAGACAACAAAGTTGAAAAAAGCGAGGAATGGCGAACGGTGATGGGCTGGGAGATAAGCCAAAAGAAACGCAGCCTTCAGGATTGGGATCAAAACCCATTGGGCTTCACCGTAACCCTGTATGACAAACAACCCATTGTTTAATGAACGATTAGGAGAGGACTGACCATGAGAAACGCATTAAAAATTACAGCACTGGCTTGTTTAGTCGCAAGCAGCATGCCGGCCATTGCCGGTCAAACACCAAAGGGTCTGGTTACGGACAAGCGGATCAAAATCGTTAATTACGATTCAGATAACGTGGTGCACGTGAACACGACGTTTGGCTTTGCGACCACTATCGAATTACAAAAAGGGGAGTACATCACAGAAAACCCTGGTATTGGAAAAGGGGCTGGCTGGGAAATAGCGTCTGCCAATTATTCAAATTTACTGGTCATCAAGCCAAAAATTGAAAACAACACCACCAATTTGAATTTCACCACCAACAAAGGTCGCACGTACACGTTTTTATTAACCGCATCCATGGAGCCAGCAAGCAATACGTTCCGTGTGCGGTTTATGTATTCCGATATGAAATTAGGGCTGTTTGGATCACCCAGACAAACCTACAACATGATAAAAAACTTCGGCAATCCAGATGAGGTGAACAGCAGTTACAGTTTTGCAGGTGACAAGTTTTCAGCCCCCATTAGTGCCAAAGACAACGGAACATTTACCCTGTTGCGGTTTAAACCCGGCGCGCCCATTCCGGCCATTTTAGCCGTTGATTTAAAAACACGACGTGAGTCGCTGGTCAATTACCGTATTCAGGATGGCTATGTGGTGGTGGAAGGCGTACACCCGCAGTACACGTTCCGTTTCGGTCCACATGCCACGTGTTTATTCAACGACAAAGCCATCAATGAATGGCGTAATGACGGCAAATCTTAAGGAAAAAACATGACTGACTATAACGATACAGAGCACGAAGCATCGCTTGACGAAAACAGCCTGATTGACGATAACCCCATCATTGAAGACAGTCAGAGATCGAGTAAATGGCCTTGGTTTTTGGCGGCTTTCGGTATTGTACTGGCGGTTTTGATTGTGCAGTTCGGTGCGCGTTCCATTTTATCGACACTGAGCGATAAAACAAAAAAAATCACCACACAGCATGCGACAAGTGCGGGGAACCATGGTGAAAATGAATTGCCCATGCCCGTTCATGAGCCCCAGTCCAGCGATACACCGAGCAGCACCATTAATGTTAGTCAGTACTTGCAATCACACAAACGGGAAGAGTCTGACGAACTTGCCCGGTTTCGTCTGCTTGCGCGAATCAAAGCGCATGACGAGGCGCGCAAACAGGAAGAATCCATGATTCAAAGTACGGCCTTGGTTAGTGTGGGTGTTGGCGTGCAAAATGCTGCTGTTCGTGGAGCTACGTCCACAGATGAAAGGCAACCGGGTCTTTATCAAAACCCCAACACGCAATATTTGAAGAGCGTAAGCGGTCAAGGGGTTGAGGAAGTTAATGCAACCCTGATGGGTGATTTACGTTTCCGTATTTTGAAAGGAAAAGTCATTCAGGGCGTGACGGAATCAGCGATTGACTCGGACTTGCCTGGCATGATTCGAGGGCATGTGACCGAAGACGTGTATGGCGCGCAGGGTGATATTCCCTTGATTCATAACGGGGATGAATTAATCGGTGAATACCGCTCAGGTGATATCAAAAATGGACAAACGACACTGTACACCGTGTGGACGCGGCTTCGTCTGCAATCAGGCATTACGGTGAATCTGGATTCAGCCGGTAGCGACCCTCTTGGGCGAGCGGGCATGAGTGGTCCGGTAGATCATCATTATCTGGAACGTTATGGATCCGCCATTTTAATGTCATCCATTAGCGCAGGGGCTGCACTCGTTGGGGTGAATGGAGAAGACCGTTACAACTCATCGTCTGTTTTCAGGCAGGGGGCATCGGCATCGTTTGCACAAACGGCCAGTCAGGAGTTGCAACAAAACATGGTGATTCAAAACTCGATCCGCCCACCCCAAGGCACGCAGATCAGTATCATGGTGAACAAAGACATCTCGTTTGAAGACGTATTAACACAGGAAGAAAACCCATGAGCGTAGCCTTGCTTGCGTATTTAGAACCCTTACAGCCCTACCTTAAACAGGAGGGCGTGTCTGAGCTGTGCATCAATAACCCCGGCGAACTTTGGCTTGAAAAAGCCGGACGATTCACCCTGCATCAGGCACCTGAATTGACCGGAAAGCACCTGCGCCAACTGGCGAATTTAATTGCCGAGGATAATCATAAAGACCTGTCAGAAACCAAACCCTTGTTATCAGCCACGCTACCGGGAGGCGAGCGTTGCCAGTTTGTTTTGCCACCGGCGTGTGAAAAGGGGCAGTTTATTTGCTCTATACGAAAACAAGCCGTTTTGGATCTGACGCTGGATGACTGGGAGCAACGAGGCGCGTTTAGGCATGTAAAAAAAGTGCGTCACCAAAAAATTCATGAAGTGTATGCAGCGATCCGAACATGCTATGAGGAAGGGCGATGGAAGGATTTGATTCAATTAGCGGTAACGGCAAAACTGAGCATCATCATTAGCGGTGGTACATCAACAGCTAAAACATCCTTTCTTAATTCGTGTTTGAAAGCCATTCCGCAACATGAGCGCCTCATCACCATTGAAGGGGTCAGGGAGACCACCATCACGCTGCCCAACAAGGTGCATTTGCTGGCAAATGAAGATGACAGTGAAGAGGATGTGCGGACGGCATCGATACTTGATTTACTGAAAGTCTGTTTGCGTTTACGACCTGACAGAATTTTTGTATCTGAAATCCGTGGGCGGGAAGCTTATCCTTTTTTGCGTGCCTGCATTTCAGGGCATCCGGGCAGTTTAACCACGCTTCATGCGGACTCAATTGAGCATGCATTGACACAACTGTGTTTCATGTTAAGCGAAGCCCCGGAATTGCAGCACGCGAGTGAGTCGAGATTGCGCAGCATGATCAGCTCATCAGTCAACATTGTCATTCAGATGGCGCGTCTTGATGATGGGGAACGTGTGATTGAGGACATTAGTTTATATGGGGTGAATGATGTTGTGGCTTAATGCAGGAGCGGGCTTACTTGTTTCGGGTTGTCTTTATCAGGGCTTAAACACCAACGCACAACAAACGGCACGAAAAGTCGGTTCGTGGTTGTTTTGTATGAGTGTTATGGTTGTTATTGCACTGAGCATCTGGTGCGCTATTTTTTATTCATTGATTGGGTTGCCATTGACCTTGGTTCGACCTTGGGGCGTATGGGAATTTGCTATGCAAACCCAGCAGATGAACCTGCTCACCAACGTAGAATTATGGGGTTTTCCTGTTGCGGGGCTTGGTCTATTCGCTGCCAGCAGCATTGCACCCTTGCTTGCACCATCCTGGCGGAATCTTTATGGCAATGCCCATTGGGCAAGTGCCGCTGAAATCAGAAAAATGGGCTTTTTTGACGAATCAGGCAATGTGTTGGTGGGGGATTACAACGGAAAACTGTTGCGCTATAAACTCTCCAACCACTTATTAGTTTTTGCGCCATCGCGATCAGGAAAAGGGGTGTCGGTTGTGATCCCAAATGCCTTGAATTGGCAAGGCTCGTTACTGGCAACTGACAACAAATACGAGATTTTTGACTACACCAGTGGCTATAGACAGCAGTCTGGCAATACGGTGTATCGTTTTTCACCCGCAAACAAACACTTCAAGACACACCGGATTAACCCGCTGGACTACATTGATAGAACCAACCCAAGCAAACGCATCACAGACATTCACCTGATATTGGACGTGCTTGTGACAGGTTCAGGCGATGAAAATAAAATGTGGACGGAAGAAGCACGCTCCATAGCATTGGGGTTATTGCTGTGGCTTATGCAAAGTGACCGACCGTTTACCTTGGGCGAGCTGGCATCTATTATTAAAGGTGGGGCTGATTTAGACGCTTTTTTAACGCAAGTGATAGCAGATCACACGATTGCGGATAATTTAATTACACTCGATCACGCCGCTTTTCTTGCCATACAAAGTTTCATACAAAAAGCACCGAAAGAACAATCAGGGGTTCGTTCGACCTTAACGTCCATGTTAAGGCTCTGGGAAGATCCATTAATCAATGCGGCAACCAGCACATCCGATGTTGATTTTAGAGATATGCGCAAGCAGCCCATCTCGTTGTATTTATCCTTCGGTACAGGGCAGATACAACGCCTAGCACCTCTCATTAGTTTGATTGTTCAACTGTTTTTAAACGTCATGCTCGATAGCCTGCCTGGAAAGGATGAACCCTGCAAAGTCCTGTGCCTGCTCGATGAAATTAACCGGTTTGGACGCATGGAAAAATTAAAAGACGGGTTTGGTGACTTGGCAGGCTATGGCGTGCATTTGATGCCCATCATTCAAAACGTAGGCCAGTTTTACTCAACCTATGGCGGACGCGACAACTCGGATATCTTCTTTCAAAACACGGATTTAAAAATAGGCTTTCGCCAGAATGCCGACACAGACAAACAATTTTTATCTCGAGAGTTAGGCAATAAAACGGTACGAATTAAAAACCGAAGTTATGGCACCAACCGTGAGGGGAGTAACTACAGTGAAAGCCTGATTGAGCGTCCGCTGTTAAGTGCTGCCGAGGTAGGCAAATTCCCGGTTAAAAAACAGATGATCATCACAGGCGATGGTGTCATTCAGTGCAAAAAAATCATCTATTACAAGGACAAACGCTTCATGCACAAATTATTGCCCGCGATTGACGTGCCCACCGTGGTTCCTCAATACCCCATCATTGAGGTGAAAAAAATAATACCTGTGGATGATGAAATAGCAATGCAACCGGGACGTCAGGAATCAGCGCGCATGATAGGACAGGCCATTGCTGAAACATTGGCACCTCTCGTGAACAGCAATGCACAGGACAATAAACACCGTAATTACACCGCCGTTGACAACCAGACTGGGGAAATCCTCAGTTACTTGGCCGACGCATTTGAAGAGGAAGGAGTATAACCATGGAATTATCACGTAGAACACGATTTGCAAAATCATTAGGCATTGAAACAACGCGCTACAAGCAGGTGATTGCAGACCAACACCGCAAAGCCATGCAAGCCGCACGAGAAGAGGCGTTTTTATACGCTCCACGGGATACGGCCTTGCGCGATTTTCCAGAGTTGCAACCGGCCTTTGATGTACAGGACAGCGCACTGCGGTTTTACCATGATGTTTTGATTGCAACCCCAACCAGTTTAAATACAAACCATCGAAATAAATTTCGCGCACAACTGGCCGCGCGTGAGGCATTGACGTACCTGGACAATAACCAGCCCATTCCAGCTTACACGCGAGAAGGCAGGCATGAGGAAGCATCGTCATTAAAAGAGGCGGAATTGAGAACATTAAGGCGCGAGCTGACCTTAAGTTATGAAGACAATGCACGCGTGAATCCTGCGTTGCTCCATGATGCAGATGCACGTTATGCCCAATTCAGCACACTTTATTTTAATGATGAAAAGAAAGCGTTGCAGCAATTTCCCGAACTGGCGCCATTGGTGAACATAAAAAAACAAGCCTCGCGTTATTTTAAAGACTGGGTGAGGCCAGAAGACGTGGATTCAACCGTAAAAGATTGCTTGAATCGCGCCATTAAAGACATTGCGCGCCATTTACCCGTACAAAATGCAGAAGAAGTGAAAGCTGATGCACTGGCGCTACGCAGCTCACTCATTGGCACAGGCTCAACAACACCCAATGCAGGAAAGAAGCAGGCGTATCAACCTGATTTTAATTTAATGCGCATGCTCATTGGTCGCAACGGAATTGAGACCGGTCTTTGGCCGTATGGCCTGAGTCAACTTGAGAACATCGATCGCATCAAAACCATTGATCATGACATAACCTGCGCACAATGGATGACCTCGTTTAATACTCAGCCTAAAGAACAGGTTTTAGAAAACTTTCCTCAGTTGGATCTGTTATACAACAAACGCGATGCAGCACGCCTGTTCTACAGCGAAAAAATGGCATCACCATTTGCAGATCAGGCAGCCGCAGCACTGCTTAAACCCGATTTTGACAAGCTAATGCGGGGAGAGGCGCTACTGGCCGTCAGTGAAATAGACATGAGCGTGCATGAAAAAATCATTCAATCCATTCAGCACCAACAACAAATTGAGGGCAAGGATACAAGCCTGGTTCTTGCAGCAAAACCCTTTGCCACGGTGATTGAAAACATTGTTCGATTGCAAGATGGCCGGTATACGGAAACGGACGCATCCAATGACATGGCACATGATGCAGCGCCGTACCCTTCCTTTGCGCAGAATGAATCAACCCTGACGCCTGAATCACAAACGGTGAAGGAACTGACGGCGCAAATTCAAGCGCTTAAAAAACAGCTGGAAGAACTAACTCAACCGCATATTGAACCGAACCCAATTAAACCTGTTCAGCGTGTGCTTGATGTTTTTGAGGCGAGCGAGATGACGGCTGCCAATGACGATAAAAAGGGAAGACGGGAACAGGCGATCATCAACACACCAACACAAAGCACAAGCCCATTGATTCGCCTGGATGCCTTGCGATCAACCGCGTCACCGCTACCCATTTCCCACCTGTTTAGCTCATCACATCAATCAAAGCTTATTAAGAGTGAAGAAGCAGGCCAACACTGGGATATTCAGGCGTTGACGGCGGGGTTAAATACGCAATGTGAAGCCTTTGTCACATCCATGCTAGGTGATCCGATTGCGCGTGAAAAAAATCAGCTACGATTTGGCAGCAACAAAGGCTCCTTAATTCTGACAACACAAGGGAGTAAAGCAGGACACTGGTTTGATCATCAAACGGGTGCGGGAGGCAATATGTTGACGTTGATTCAAAGCCAAAAAAACTGCGGTTTCAAACAGGCACTAGATTTTGCCGGTGAATTTTTAAACATGGCACCTGATACGCGAGCAAGAGAGGTGATTGATTTAAGCGATCTACCGGCTGACATAGATGAAGACAAACAACGTACCGTTCAGTACGCACGAAAGCTGGCCAATCAATCACGTCCTATCAAAGGCACGCTGGCAGAAACGTATCTCGAAAAAACACGAGGCATTGATACCAGCACGTGCAGCGATTCCATACGCTTTTTGCAGTCAATTAAAGAACCGGAAACGGGCGAATTTCATCCGGCCTTGTTGGTTGTCGCTAAAAACATGGAAGGGAATGTTCAGGGTGTGCAAGCCATATTTTTAAGTAAAGATGGTAAGAAACTCGACTGCCAGCAACCAAAGCGTTCCTATGGATTAATCAAGGGTTCGGTTATTCCTGTGCATGAAGGGGGCAATCTCTATGCCGTGGCGGAAGGTGCAGAAACCGCGCTATCGATAGCCACCGCGTGCAAAGACATGACCGTGTTTGCATCCCTTGGTAGTATCACGAATTTCAGCGCCATGGATTTTAAAACCAAAAGCAACACGCTGATCATTTTCGCAGATAACGACAGACCGGGGAACGAATCCCACAACAAGGTCAACAACGCAGCTGATGAACTAAAAAACAAAGGATTCAATGTGTTGGTTTGCACACCCGATGACGTGGGCAAGGACTTTAACGACCTATTGCGGGAAAAGGGGGCCGAAGCAGTCAGGCAGCAAATGAACAAACTTGTTTTGCATGAACAACATAATTCCAAACAAAAAAAGGAGCCCGTGAGCCAAGGGAAAAAACGCGAAAAAAAGTTTGAAAGTGAGTGTGAGCCGGGTGTTTGAAAGGGCGTTCCCGCATCAACAACAACTTGACTTTGCGTGCAGTAAGATGGGTTATTATTGCCTTACTTCAATATGAGATTGAAGTAGAACACGTATTTCGCAAGGGATTGCCTAGGGCTATAAAGCTGGGCAGAGATCAGATTCTGATCTCCGTGATATGCGGCATCGTAGATGCTGAATTAATCTCATATTATCCTATCTGCAATATAGCTCCTTTATTAACTTATCTACATTATTGATAACTTTTGAGGAGACACAAATGAATTACACCGATTATTGGGTGCCGTTTAAAGCCACACGACGATGCTTTAGAAAAAATTCGCTGGAGAAGTACAAGGCTCCCGCGCTAAATTACAAACACTTGTTTTTTTCTCGAATTTTTACCGTATCTTCCGGTTTTTTATTCTTCGGTTGCTTTTTATGGCTGTTTTTAACAACGATGGGAAGCACCTTTGAGACTCAAGTACACTTGGTGGGAACCCTATTCAATGGAAATGAAACCTTGCTTGTTATTGGAGCCGCCCTGTCTTTCTTTTTGGTTATAACGCAAATATATTTTTGCCTTTGGTATGCCACAAGATTATCAACCTATCTCAGTCTGAATATTAATTTGATGCTCTCATCTTGGTGGGCTTCCAAAATAAAATCTTCATCCAATCATTAATCACTTGCACCGTAAGCTTCCAGGGAGCCGCGCAAGCGCCCCTTCTAGCAACTGACCAAGAGCCACCCTAACGGTGGCTTTTTGGTTTAAATCGTACATCTTATTTCCATGAGTAACGCACTGTAATTTTTCCTGTGGAACTGGTAGTATATTCAATTGACACGCACACTTAGCTAGACATAACCAAAGCCAACATGAATGAATCAAATTTGAATAACGAACTCGGGCGCATCGATTCACTTTATAAAAAGGCGTCGAGCTATATTGATCATGCAAGACAAAACATACAGCGCACCGTAGACACTGAAATCGTTAAAGCATACTGGCTTATTGGTCGTGATATTGTGGAGGAAGAGCAGCTAGGGAAAGAGCGAGCTGACTACGGCGGTAGTGTATTGAAGTTATTGTCCAAGCAGTTAACAAAACAATATCGACGTGGCTTTAGTGTGGATACACTTGAAAGAGCCAGAAAATTCTATATTACCTATGAACTTGAGCATGAACAGAAATCCGCAACAGCGTTGCGGATTTCTTCGGAAGTCTCTGAATCCATTCATAAAACCCCTTCATTTTCGCCAAATCTATCATGGGGTCATTACCTTCTACTAACCCGTATCAAACGTGATGACGCACGAAAATTTTACGAGATCGAAACAATACAAAACCATTGGCCAATCAGGGAACTTAACAGGCAGATTGGTAGCCGGCTATTTGAACGATTGTCTAAAAGTAAAAACAAAGCCCAATTAATGAAGCTTGCGCATAAAGGTCAAGAGATCAATATACCAAGTGATGCAATAAAGGATCCGATTGTTCTTGAGTTTCTTGGCCTACCCGAATCACATCAACTTATTGAGTCAAAATTAGAGCAAGCTTTAATTCAAAATATGCAGCAATTTTTATTGGAATTGGGCAAAGGATTTGCTTTCGTGGCTAGGCAAAAGCGCTTAACGCTGGATGGCGATCATTTTTATGCTGATTTAGTCATGTATAACATTTTCCTCAAAGCTTATGTCATTCTGGATTTGAAAACTCGCCCACTAACCCATGCTGATCTGGGACAAATGCAGCTTTATGTAAATTATTTTGACCAAGAAATTAAAATGGAAAATGATAACCCAACCATAGGACTTGTCCTGTGTACCGGCAAAAATGATGCCATGGTTAAATATATGTTGGGTGATAATGCCAAAAAAATATTTGCAAGCACATATCAATTTCACTTACCTACTGAGAAAGAGCTAGAAGTAGAGTTAGCGCGTGAAATCAAAGAAATTGAACATAAAAATATAATCCACTCATTAAAAACAGATGAGTAACATGTTGCTTAAATCAGGCCGCATTGTGGGCTGTTATCTACCTTAACAGGGAGTCGCTTTATGTTTGAATTGGAAATAATGATAACTGGTTATACTATAGTAGTCGCTACAGCCTCTGTAGTTATTACCAAATGTATTGACAGAAAACAGTTAAAAAAATACGCGGGGAACTGTCAACGACCAAGACACGCTTGCTGAATGCCGAAAATGAAATTAAAAACATTAAAATGGCCTCATCCACTTCATGAGGCTCTATACAAATAATTGAGAGACCCTTCCAGTTACCAATCGGGGGATAATCCAGATTATTTGAAGGCAACGGCTATGAAGCTTGTAATTTACCGATCACATCTTCCACTAATTTTACAATAACCAATGCTACAGGTAAAATGTCGTTTTATTAAAATCAACTACTGGCGATCACCACCATGCACTCCACTAATACAGATGATCAACCAGACGTTGCCGAAATCCAAAATAATACATGCAACGACTGGCCGCACCCTGCCCCGCTCATCAAGCCTCTTGCGCCAGAAACACCTTACCCAGTTGACGCCCTGCCCTCCATCATTCAAAAAGCCGTATCGACTTATCAGCAATATGGACAACAACCCTTACCGCTAATCGCCTGTAGCGCTCTGGCCAATATCTCGCTGGCTTGTCAATCACTGGCGGATGTCGCTCGCGACAGTTATTTAATTAGCCCTGTGTCGCTGTATTTTCTCAGCATCGGTTCGTCAGGAGAGCGCAAAAGCGGACTGGACAACGTATTTTCAAAAGCCACCCACGATTGGGAGCAGCATGTAAGGGATAAGCGCGAACCTGAAGTACAGGCAGCACTAACCCTGCATCATGCCTGGCAGATGGAAAAAGATGGGTTGTTATCTCAAATTAAACGGGCTGTATTTACCGGTGAGGATGTGGATTATTACAAAGATTTACTGGAAGACATGATTCGTTATGAACCGGTAGTCCCATTGCAACCCACTCTTTATTTCGAGGATACAACACAAGAAGCCCTTGCCATTCATTTAGCCAACGGCTGGCCAAGTGCCTCATTATGGAGTGACGAAGCAGGAATTGTTCTGGGAAGCCATGGGATGCAAAGCAACCCCACCCGCTTTGTTGCCCTGCTTAATCGATTATGGGACGGCAAGTCCTTCACGGCGCACAGGAAAACAAGCCAAAGTTTCATCCTGAAAAACCGACGCCTGACATTAAACCTCATGATGCAGCCCTTGCTACTGCAACAAATGACGGCGCAGGCAACCAGCATCAATCGACAAAGTGGTTTTATGGCTCGCTGTCTCATGGCATACCCCGTAAGTACCATGGGAAAACGCTTCTATCAGGAACCACCCGCTGAATTAAATTGCCTTGACGATTACAAGCACCGCATTACCGCCTGCCTCAAACAGTCAGAACAACTAAGTCAGGCAGGATGCGTGAAACTCCCCATACTTAAAATGAGTCCTGCGGCAAAAACCCATTGGGTTAAATTTTTCAATGAGATTGAGTCAGGATTGAAGCACCAAGGCCAGTGGTCGGAGGTGAAGGATTTTGCGTCAAAAGCCGCTGAAAATACGGCGCGCCTTGCCGCCCTGTTCCATTTATTTGAAGACAAGAGTGGGGATATCAGTGCTGAGAACACGGAACAAGCCATTCCAATTATCAGTTGGCACTTACAAGAAGCACGACGCCTCTTGGCACCAGACTCTACCGGAGGCCATATTCATGATGCCATGAGATTAATGGGTTGGTTATCTGAAAAAGGCCTTGAAAAGACAACAGCACGCAACATCCAACAACTTGGCCCAATACGTGACAAGAATCAACGTGATACCGCCATCGAAACGCTCGTTGAACACAACTTACTGAGGATAACAAAAGAAGGAACCAAGGTGGTGGTAGAGATAAACCCTTATTGCCTATAGACGTGACCAGCCGGCTTCTGGGGAGCGTTCTGCAGAAATGATCGGTTGGCCTCTGAAGTCTGCGCGGATCGCTTCTGAAAATTACGCAACGCGATCAATACTGACGCAATTCAAGTGTAGCAAAAAAACATGCTGCGACACTGCTACAGTTGCTACAGTTGCTACACTTGATCGTACTCAGAAGATAATTTTATGGCATTTCAGACTGGTAACGAGATCACGGTTTCATTGAAGAGGACTTCTGATGGTGCAGTCTCCTTCAATGGATTGAAAATCACCAGAAGCGCTCTTCAATAACAACAACTCAATCAAAAAGTAACCATCACTTTATTTATGTCTTCAGCTTTTATAATCATGGAAATATCAGAAATATCGCCAATAAATAACTCATATGGCATATTATCCATTTTAGCTGAAATTACAATTCTGTACTCTTTCATATATTCGAGCGAATTCCTTTTTTTAAAAAGTCCGACATGTCCATGATAAATTGACTCATCAAAGTATTCGACTGGCCTACCGTCGATCTTATAGCCTTTAGATTTTACCGTCTTACTAATGCGATTAATAAACTCATCCACATTAGTTATTATTAGCGCAGTATCGCCAAATGGAAACATCTGGGTGCTAACGTACAAACGACACAAAAGTACCACGGGAAACAAGAAAAATTTGACCTCCATAGACAGCGCCTATCAGCTTAACTCACGCGAACTAATGAAATATAATAGGGCCGATCGCGATACGTCTAG
>CANNJI010000014.1 GCA_947504875.1 Legionellaceae bacterium | reverse complement strand
TGGGAATGGAAAAACGAAAAAAATGCTGCTGAAACTCAAAGTAATGTGATTGCAATTAATCAGTAAAAAATTAGGGGTGAGGATAAAAATGGATCTTTACAGCAACTTTAGGACTTGATCAATTAAGCGGTTTATGACGGGTAAGTCGCGGTTGTAAGCAGCGTTGCAAAACGCTACATAGCCCCTAGCCGCGACCATTTCCTGCACTTTATCTGGTGCCATCTCAACTATGCGGTTTATGACGGGTAAGTGGCCTTTGTAAGCAGCGTAGCGAAAGACCCCATGCAATTCTATTGCCATACTCCTCTCATAAAACAATTGGCCTTTACGGGGCTCGCTAAATAACAAAGCGAGCAAGCAACGTTGTTTTCCTAGTCCACTCAATGAGTAGTAAGATTCGCTCGCGCGCATCCTCGCATCTTCGGCCGACGCAGCCATCAGGCTCAGCTCAAACTCATCTAATTGATTTAAAAAAACCTCTTCCCATACGACTTTTGGAATAAGTCGCGCAAAAGGGTGCTCCAGTCTTTCCTCTTCAGAGGCAAACCTTAATAAGGCCATGGTGACTCCTTTATTGGCCAAGCTAATGATTTAAGTATAGCGCAAAAATAAAATCAAACGCCTCATCATTAAACGGCGGCACTTTGAACAGCGACTTTGGACAATTCCCGAATATACTGATATAATTCGCACACTTTTTTTACAAATCATAAGATCCCAATGAATCATCGCGTAGGCTTTGTTAGCCTTGGTTGTCCAAAAGCATTAGTCGACTCAGAACGTATCCTCACGCAATTACGTGCACAAGGATATGAACTGGTTTCCAGTTATAAAGATGCAGGCGTTGTCGTCATCAATACCTGTGGTTTTATTGATTCTGCAGTTAAAGAATCACTCGATGCCATTCGTGAAGCCATGGCTGAAAATGGTCGTGTTATTGTGACCGGGTGCTTAGGTGCTAAAGCAGATATTATCCGCGAAGCATGCCCTGATGTTTTACATATCAGTGGTGCGCATGCCTACGAAGCGGTCATCAATGCCGTTCATGAGCACTTACCTCCACCGCGCGACCCTTTTGTGCAACTGATTCCACCACAAGGCATAAAACTGACACCTCGACATTATGCTTACTTGAAAATTTCTGAAGGCTGCAATCAAAAATGCACTTTTTGTATTATTCCGACCATGCGTGGAAAACTACAAAGTTATCCCATGACCAACATTCTTTCAGAAGCAACCCGCCTAAAAGATGCAGGCGTCAAAGAACTTCTGGTGATTTCACAAGACACCAGCGCGTATGGTATTGATACACGTTATGAATCTGTTGATTGGAAAGGCAAAACAAGGCAAACCCGATTTTATGATCTATGCGAAGCATTAGGAGAATTAGGTATTTGGGTTAGATTGCATTATGTTTATCCTTACCCTCATGTGGACGATATTATTCCACTCATGCGGGATCGACTCATACTGCCCTATTTAGATATTCCCCTGCAACACGCGAGCCAACGTGTGCTCAAAGCCATGAAACGCCCTGCAAGCAGCGAAAATACGCTAAAACGTATTGAAAAATGGCGCTCGATTTGCCCAGACATCACCCTGCGGTCCACTTTTATTGTTGGTTTTCCAGGTGAAACGGATGAAGAGTTTCAATCATTGCTCGATTTTCTAGAAGAGGCAGAACTTGATCGCGTGGGATGTTTTCAATATTCTCCCGTGAACGGCGCAAAAGCCAATGAGCTGGCTGATCCAGTACCCGACGCCATTAAACAAGAACGCTATGATCAGTTCATGCAATTACAAGCAGACATAAGCCGTAAAAAGCTGCGCTCAAAAATTGGAACAGAACAAATTGTATTAATTGATGATGTAAATGACGAACATTTTATTGCGCGAAGCATGAGCGACGCGCCTGAAATTGATGGTCTTGTTTATCTGCCTAAAGTAGCCGGTTTACACATCGGAAACCATGCAACCGTTAAAATCACTCAAACGGATGCATATGATTTGTATGGGACCGTTATTTAAGGAAGTAGTCTCTGATATAAACATCCAGATCGGCAATTGCAACACGTTCCTGCTTCATTGTGTCTCGATCACGAATGGTGAGGGTGTCTTTTAAAGCGAGATCCTCACTCTTTCCAATGGTATCAAAATCAACCGTTATACAAAGCGGTGTGCCAATTTCATCGTGTCGACGATACCCTTTACCAATGTTACCCGTATCCTCATAAGCCACACGACCAATACCCAACGCTTGGATCCGTTGCTTAATGGCTTTGGCCTTTTCTACAAGTTCCACATTATTTCTAGCAAGCGGAATAACAGCAACCTTAATTGGCGCCAAATGCGGCTTTAATTTAAGAACGATACGTTTTTTGTTGTCCCCTAAATCTTCTTCCGTGTAACTTTCTGCCAAAATAGCCAATACACCGCGGTCAACACCAGCAGATGGCTCAATCACGTAAGGGACAATGAATTGATTGGTTTCATGATCCAATATGGCAAGTTTAGTTGTACTTTCTGCATTGGGTTTCACGTTTGCTGTTAAATTAAGCTCTGTTTGATGTCGTGTATGAGAGCCCAAATCAAAATCCATGCGATTAGCAATGCCTTCGATTTCTTCAAACCCATGGGGAAAATTATATAAAATATCCACGGTCTTTTTAGCATAATGGGCAAGCTCGGCTTGATCTTGTGTGATCAGTCTTAAATTGTCGGAATGTATCCCCTGTTTTTTCCACCAGGCTAATCGTGTTTCTACCCAAGTATCATGCCACTGTTCATCTTCACCCGGTTTAACAAAAAATTCGATTTCCATTTGCTCAAATTCTCTGACCCTAAAAATAAAGTTCCGTGGTGTAATTTCATTACGAAACGCTTTTCCAATTTGAGCAATCCCAAACGGTAATTTCTGAGGGGTTGAATCAATCACATTTTTAAAATTTGTAAAAATACCTTGGGCTGTTTCGGGTCTGAGGTAAGCGAAAGCGCTATCGTCTTGCACCGGGCCTACATTGGTTTTAAACATCATATTGAAGGGTCGTGGATCGGTGAAATTTTTAGAACCACAACTTTCGCAGGTGCCATTGACCACATGATCTGCACGCCAGCGACGCTTACAATCGTAACAATCAACCATTAAATCTGAAAAAGTATCTTCATGGCCAGAATAACAAAACACTGAACGATGCGATAAAATAGATGAGTCTAAACCAACAACATCATCACGCTCATAAATAGCTGCAGACCACCAAGCCGCTTTCAGATTGTTTTTAAGCTCAACCCCTAAAGGGCCGTAATCATATACTCCCTGCAAACCGCCATAAAGTTCTCCACTTTGAAAGATAAAACCTCTTCGTTTACACAAAGAAACGATTTCTTCTAGATTTTTTGCAGGCATACAAATTTCCTAAGCTATATTGATTGATTTAAATTCACAACGATGAGGTCATTCATTTGGGGCATGTAGTCACACACCCCAATAAAATGTACCGTTTTGACTGATTATGAAGAGGCTTTTTTAATTAACGCTTGTAACGCAACTTCTGTTGTGCCACCAGGAATAAAGTCTGGCTCTTGTCCTGATTTAAAAGCACCCATTGGAGTTGCTGCAACAACAAACGCAGGCGTTCCCATTAAATGCATTTTTTCAGCCAATTGACGATTCTTAGCAAGCATTTCTTCAACAGATTTACTTCCCATGTCTTTTTTCAATTGAGCAATGTCCAAACCAACAGATTTAGCAGCTTCCATAACGGTTGCTTCATCCAATGCTTTGGTTTGTTTTAATAAAGCAGCTTGCATAGGAATATATTTACCTTGCATAGCCGCAGCAATTGCAGCTTGAGAGGCCACTTCTGATGTTTTACCAAAAATTGGAAATTCTTTATAGACAACACGTAAATCTTTATTTTTAGCAATCAGTGCATCAATGACAGGTTCCATTTTTTTACAATGACCACATTGGTAATCAAAAAACTCGATTAATGTAACACTGCCTTTAGGGTTACCAGCAACGGTAATTCCGCCTTGCAATAACTCATTTGCATGCTCAGAAATAGCTGATTTTGCTTGTTTTTGCATGGTTTCTTGTTGCTTTGCCTGTAACGCTTGTGACGCCTCAAGCAATACTTCAGGATTACTAACCAAATAACTACGAACAATTTGTTCTATTTGATTTTTTTGAGCGCCATCAAACTGGGCTGGAGCCGCTGTGTTTGCTGCAACCGCAACACTCGAAAGTGCTAAAGCTCCCGCTGTTAATAAAGAAATTGCCTTCATGTCGATCTCTCCTAAAATAAAGTAAAATAAATTTGTGACATTCTACCGTGATCATTCCCAAATAAAAAGGTAATATGAACAAGATGAATATACTACCGCTTAAAGCCTTCGCTGACAATTATATCTGGCTTATCATTAATCAAGAAAAAGAAACATTTACCTGTGTTGACCCTGGAGATGCAAATCCTGTGCTCGCTTATGCACAAAGCAATCAGCTAGAACTCCATGCGATTTTGCTGACACATCATCATGCTGATCATACCGGCGGAGTTGTTGAACTTCAAAAACGATTCCCCCATGCACTCATTTATGGTGTTGATTATATCAACAGTTCGCCTATTAAGATAGCGAGCTATGAATTTCAAGTGATCGAGACGCCTGGTCATACAAAAACACATCGCTGTTATTACGAACCCGATCAACATCTATTATTTTGTGGGGATACTTTATTTTCAGCAGGTTGTGGTCGTGTGTTTGATGGAACCCTTGAAGCGTTATATAACTCTCTCAATTTACTTGCAGACTTACCCAACGAGACCAAAGTATATTGCGCACATGAGTATACACGCCATAATCTTGCGTTTGCGGCAAGCATCGAACCGGATAATCTTGCCATACAAGAGGCCATTCTAAAACTCGACCTTCACCCAGAGGCTTGCTCTTTGCCCTCAACCATAGGCAAAGAGAAACAAATTAATCCGTTCTTACACACCCACAACAGCTTACTTAAATCTTTTGCAACATCACGTCAATTAAACCCCCATGACGCATTTGCCTTATTCAAACAACTTCGTGAAGAAAAAAATCAATTTTAAGCCAAATTCGCATACGCAAGGACTAACCATTTAACACCATGGGCACCACCAAACTTCACTTGAACACGCGCCTGAGGTCCATTGCCTTCAAATGCTAAAACAACCCCAAGACCAAATTTCGGGTGTTCAACGCGCTGCCCCAAACGAAAACCACAGTCCTCATTCTCTTCGCGCCATGCCGAACGCTGCTGTTGTTTAGGCTGCTGTTCATAAGACGCTTTGGGATTAAGCTCTTCCATCAAATGACCCGGAATTTCATTGAGGAAAGAAGAAACTCGGTGATATTCTTCGCGTCCATATTGTCTTCGAATTGTTGCATAGGACAGCATCAGTTCTTCCATTGCACGCGTCATTCCTACATAACAGAGGCGTCGTTCCTCTTCTAACTTATCTTCATCATCCATGGACTGCTTACTTGGAAACAAGCCTTCTTCCATACCAACCAAAAACACCACAGGAAACTCTAGTCCTTTTGCAGCATGCAATGTCATCAAATGAACGGTACGTCCATCAGCATCATCCGCTTGCATTTCGCCCCCTTCAAGTGACGCATGCGCTAAGAATGCAACCAATAAAGGCATGGCTGATTGCTCATCCTGCTCAAAACGAAATTGGCGTGCCGCATTGATAAGTTCCTGTAAGTTTTCAAGCTTAGAGTCGGCGCGATCACCTTTTAATTTTTCAAAGTGTGCCCGAAGCCCACTTGCCTCAATGACTTGTGCAATGAGATCATCCAAATCATATTGCCCCACCAAAGACTTACATCCTTCAATGATCTGAATAAAACCCGACAACGCATTTTTAGCACGCGCGGTTAATTCGACAGCATTTAAACACTGCTTTGAGGCCGCCCAAAGCGATAACCCAGCATTTTTAGCAACAATTCGAATATCATCTAACATTTTTTCGCCAATGCCGCGGGTGGGGAAATTAATCACACGCTCAAATGCAGTATCATCAGCTTCATTCATAATCAACCGCAAATAAGCCATAATATCTTTAATTTCTGCACGTTCAAAAAAGCGTACGCCCCCATGGATGCGATAGGCAATCCCCGCTCGCAAAAGTGACTCCTCTAATACACGAGACTGTGCGTTCGAGCGATACAAAATCGCTATGTCCTCACGCGCACGACCGGTATTAATAGCGTTTTTAATGCGTTCAGTGACAAATCGCGCCTCGTCCAACTCATTCACGGCACGATATACTTTAATTTTTTCGCCCTCATGGCCATCGGTCCATAAATCCTTACCCATCCGACCAGCGTTGTTTGTGATCAACGCATTGGCAGCTTGTAAAATAGTGGCTGTGGAACGATAATTTTGCTCCAAACGAATAATCGAGGTATTCGGGAAATCTCGTGAAAATTGATGAATATTCTCAACCTTGGCCCCCCGCCATCCATAAATCGACTGATCATCATCTCCCACAACCATGACCGCAGCATCTTTTCCTGCCAATAAGCGAATCCACGCATATTGCACCGCATTGGTGTCTTGAAACTCATCCACTAAAATCGCCTTAAATCGATTTTGATAATGGGTCAACAAATCGGCGTTGTCTCTAAATAACTCATGGGTGCGCAACAGGATTTCGGCAAAATCGATAACACCAGTAGCTTGACATGCTTTTTCGTAGGCTTGATAAATACTAAGCCACGTGCGCGAAGGACCATAAGCCTCAGCATGCACATGATTCGCTCGTAATCCTTCATCTTTTTTTCGATTAATAAATTGTTGTGCTTGTTTAATAGGCCATTGTTCAACATCTAAATTTAGCGACGTAATGACCCGCTTTAATAAGCGCGCCTGATCATCTGTATCCATAATTTGAAAATGCTCAGGGAGTCGTGCCTCAGTAAAATGCATACGCAACAATCGATGGCACAATCCGTGGAAAGTCCCAATCCAAAGACCATGCAAGGGAGATGAGAACATGCGATTAAGACGCGTCTTCATTTCCAGAGCAGCCTTATTGGTAAAGGTCACTGCCAAAATGTCATACGACAACAGCCCTTCTTGTTCAATTAAATACGCAATACGACTCACCAGAACTCGTGTTTTACCACTTCCAGCCCCAGCCAAAACCAAGCAATTTCCTTTGGGCGCTGTCACAGCTAATCGTTGAGGTTCGTTTAAATCTTTTAACCAAGCAGGTGTTGTCATAGATAAGCTCACAAATAATTTGCGTCTATTGTACACCCGAATAAAGCAAGAAACATAAAAAATACGAGCCGTATTCAATCGCTTTATTCTCGTGTACCATAAGTCCATATTCATCTATAAAAATTATGGCCATGCGAAGCGTTCTCATTCCAACAGTTGCCACAAGCCTTCTCTTATTATCCGCGTGCGTCACCAAAGGGAGCAACCCGGCTGATCCCTATGAAGCAATGAATCGTAAAACCCATGCCTTTAATGGGCATGTAGATGATTTTATTTTAAAGCCCAGCGCAAAAGTCTACAAAGCCGTAATTCCAGCACCACTGCGTGCAGGGATCAATAATGTTTACAACAATATCAACATGCTGCCAACGGTTGCCAATGATCTGCTACAAGGTGAACTCACCTATGCGCTAAAAGATTCATGGCGTTTTATCATCAACTCAATCATGGGTATTGGCGGAATTTTTGATGCAGCAAGCAGCTGCAGTTTACCACCCCACAGCAATGATTTAGGCATCACATTTGCCAAATGGGGTGACAAAAATTCGCCCTACCTTGTGATCCCACTCCTTGGTCCCACCACCATCCGCGATGGTATGGGCATGATGTTTGATTTCACGTACTTTACACCCTATCCCTATCTTTCATCAGATGCTGTGATTTATGGGGTATTGGCCCTTCGGTATGTTGATTTACGATCACAAATGTTAGATACCGATAAACTCTTTGCTGAAGCCATTGATCAATACGCTTTTATCCGCGATGCTTATTTGCAACATAGAAATTTCCTCATCACAGGCAAACAAGAAGAGACAGAGGGCAGCCTATATATTGATGACGAGAATGAAACAGGTGCCCCTTTAACCGTGGAAGCGCCGGCGAATGGAGTCCCGTCCGCTTTTCCGTTAACAACCTCTTGATGTACAAAAAAAATATATTATGATATAATTCGCTCACATTCTTAATGTAGTGGAGTTGATTGTATGTTCGTTCCTATTGATGACATATTAAAAAAAGAACTTTATGAGAGCAGTAATACCTTTGTCAAACCCCGACTCAAGCACATTACGCGTTCACAACATGATTTCTTTTTTTATAAATCAAAGTCGCTAGGCGAAGAAATCGGTTGTTTTGATCGCTTTCAGAATCGCGCAGATTTTAATAATGAAATCAGAAAAATGCTGATTAAGCCGGTGATTGCGCTTAATCTCGCAGCAAAATATGAAATTGATGCTGATGCAACCCTCCTGTTTCTCCTGATTGACATCCTTACCAGTGCAGATGATGACACGGTATCCAATACCCTCTTTCGTGGTATCTCTGATCAATTTTATGCTGTATATTATTTGTTTTATGCTGTCGCATTATTTGCGGACGCTGCACTAGAGCTCGGTGTGCGTATCACCATAACGCTCATTGAAAATTCATGCGAATCATTTTTGAATTTGGTTTATGATGCCTGCGACTCACTTAACGACATAATGTTTTCAAAAACGAGTCAATCTTCTCCAAAGATGGTATAGCACAATATAAGCGATAGGCTTCATCACTGAATTGACCTCTAAAATAATATCGAAAAAGCTTTCGACTTTGAAGTACAGCACGATGCTCGTCTTCAAGGTCTTTAAGCCCTTCCAAATGCTTTCTAAAATACTGTTGTCGTAAAGCATCGGTAACCTCAACAGAAGAACCCAACAATTGCTGATAAAGCCAAGGATTACCCGTGCCTGCACGAGAAATCATATAAGCATCACATCCCGTTTGCATCAGATGCAAAAGCGACGCTTGATTTGAAACATCACCATTTGCAATGACGGGAATTTGAATTGTTTGCTTAATTGCAGCAATGGAGTCCTTATCACACGGTATATCATAGTCGTCGGTCCAACGCCGACCATGCACAATGAGCGCATCGGCACCCGCACGCTCAATAGCTTTTGCAATGCGTACGTTAGAGGCTTCATCTTGTAGACGAATTTTAACAGTCAATGGAATGGTCACGTTTCGACGTACCGCTTCAATAATGAGCACCAAGCGCTGCTCATCTTCCAATAATGCACTGCCTGCCCCTTTTTTTCTAATTTTAGGTTTTGGACATCCAACATTTAAATCAACTAAATCAGCGCCCATGGACTCAACACGCGCTGCGGCCGCCGCAATCATCAAAGGGTCATTGCCCGACAATTGATAACACAGTATTTTTTCACGCGGCGAACGATATAAATAACGCGAGGAAGGTAAATGTTTATCAATCACATCACGGGCCGACATCATTTCTGTAACACAATAAGCCGGTGGCCAAAAGTCGGTGAACAACTCACGAAAAGGGGCACAGCTAAATCCCGCCAAGGGGCCTTGAATTAATCGTGAAGGAAGTTGGAGCGCTCCAATAGAAAATGGCGTGTTCAATAAACTCATCATTTTGTCATGCGCATCGGGCTTTTTGAAGTTCATGAAGTATTGCTCTTTTATGTGCAAAAGATTTTTTATTTCTTAATTCAAGTGCGGCATTAATATCCTCAACAATGGTGGCAGAATCAATTACAGAATAATCGCTAATTTTCCCCTGCCGATAAAACCATTCAGCAACCGCACTCCATCGCCATAATGGACTTTTATTAGATATTTTTAATATGGGTTTAGGGAAATTTCCAGAACCTCGTGTGCCTTGCATTAAAAGTGACACCGCTTGCCTTGATATTGAGACACGCTCAGCGATATCAGATAAGCTAACCAAATGCTCGGGGGCAACACTGACAATCATCGCTCCAATATTGGCTGTCTCGATGTCCTTTATGGCCGATATAATCGTGGACTCAAGATCATCGCCTTCTCTATCAAAATCAAGATAAACAGTGCCATTTTTGTAATTAACTAATGCATCATCACATCCAGCTTCAAATAAAGAATCCTCTAAGTTAGGCGTTTTCTCATCAACACCATCAAGAAGCAAGGTAAATTGATATAAATTACGCATTTGTTTCTCCTTAATTTTGCACAATATAAGATCCCTCGCTATGCTCGGGATGAGGTGCTGAGAAGTTACCTCATTAATGTTCACATGCATCAACGTTTCGCCTAATTTGCCGCGCATGATTCTCAGCGCTTTTAGGTGTAGACCATACACTCATAGCGTGCCCTTCTCTGCTTTGGAATAAACAAAGCAAGCGCCCCCAAGCATGAGCCGACTGACCGGATGGACAGTATCGCCACCCTTTTGATTCAGCATATTTTATGGCCTGCTCAATTTCCTTATTGGGATGTTTTGGTCTCACCACAACTCCGTTTCGTGGTTTTTTATTGGTAAGCTTAGCAATAATGTTGACGTACGTCAACATTATGCGTTCAAGTTTTAACGCGACTACTGTGTCAGGCTAATGCCTCATCAGCACAACAACCCCGCTAAATAGCGCAAATAATCTCCGGCAATATCAATGCCTGTTTCTTTTGTGATTTCAACAAGACAGGCAGGGCTGGTCACATTAATTTCAGTTAAATAGCCACCTATCACATCTATTCCAACAAACGATAATTTTTTAGCGCGCAATAAAGGGGCAATTTCAGTACAAATAAAACGCTCTCGCTCCGTTATGGGAACAACCTTTCCTTGACCACCTGCTGCAAGATTACACCGAAACTCGCCCTTTTTCGCAAAACGCGCTAACCCATAAGGAACAGGCTCGCCGTCGATTATCAAAATACGTTTATCACCCGTTTCGGCGATCTCTTTGATAAACGCCTGAGCAACAATCATCACCGAACCCATGTGCGTTAATTGTTCTAAGATAACCGATAAATTGCGGCCATCCTCCCCAACATAAAACACATCGCGCCCGCCCATGCCATCCAGCGGCTTGAACACAACTTCTCGATGCTCTTCCCAAAAGGCTTGTAATCGTGCACGATCTTGCGTAACCAGGGTGGATGGACAACAATTGGGTGCATACAACGTTAGAAATTTTTCATTGGCATCACGTAAACTTTGGGGACTATTGGCAATAATAACACCTTCACCTTCAGCAAGCTCCAGCAGATAGGTTGCATAAATATATTCCATATTAAAGGGCGGATCTTTACGCATTAAAATGACGTCAAACTCACCCAAGGGCTCGTCGCCCACCACTGCGGTTTGTATTTTTGAAGGATCACGTGCATCAACACTGATCGACGACACCCGAGCAAATGAACGACCATGACGAGAAAATAAATCATGCACTGTAAAATAATAACACGTAAAACCCATTTCACAGGCCCGTGCTATAAACGCCAATGTCGTGTCTGTTTCATGTTTTAAAGTGTGCAACGGATCAACCAATAGGCCTAATTTCATAATACCCCTCCAACGGACTGAATTTCACGTGCAGCGGCTAAAGCCGCCAATCGTGCAACAACACCATACCCATAAAACTGCGGTGAATCATAAACATCAACCATCGGTTCAAAATACATGCCTGGTGAATTCAAATTATCATCAGCACCTCGTCCATCATGCACGCGGTAAAATCCCCCGACAACCACTGAGCCAATCATCATCATAACAGGCTCCATAACCGCTTGATTTGTATGCTTTAATACACTCGGAACCCCTTCTTGCAACAATACACGTGTGACAGGCTGGCTGCCTTTGCGCGCAGACATTCGAGTCCGCTGTTTTCGATTCAATGTTAAAAGAGTTGCCCCCTCATGAATCATCATCACGCCCATACCATACGTGCCATTGTCAGCCTTAATCACTAAAAAAGGCGTCTCTGAAATGCCTTGTTGATCATAGTGTTGACGAATACGCACAAGCATCTCATCTGCGGCCATCGCAAGCACATCAAGCCCTTTGTTTTGCATAAAATCAATCCCATCTACAACGCTAAACAATGGATTTAGACGCCATGCATCAATACCCATATGCGCTGAAAACTCGTCTATCACCCCATCCATTTGTTCAAAATGAGACGACTTAAGACGATGGCTCCAGCCGAGTTTTAAAGTCGGATAAACAGGCTGGGCTAGCCCTTGCAATTCATCAGGAATACCTTCTGATAAATCATTATTAAGGATCAGCGCCGAAGGGGTAACCCCATCAGAAACAAGGTGATCTTCAACTCGGTGAATAGGCCCTTTCAACACATGCACTTCATACTCTGCCGTATGAACAATATTCTTTAAAACTTGCACGCTTTGCGCATAATGTGGATTTCGGGTATGCGCCTCTGGAATAATTAAAAAAGAAGATATGCGCGGCTTATCTGCAAAAAATGCTCGAAACGCATCAGCTGCCTTTAAGCGTGCAGACGCATCTAAATTATTAAATCCTGCAGGAAATAAATTGGTATCAACCACCGAACACTTAAACCCTGCATCACGAATATCTACCGATGAGGTCAATGGCGCAGGTGTTTCTTTCCAGCGGTTATCAAACCAAGCTTCAATTTTTTCTGCGTGCTCACTCATCATTACTGTATCAACCACAACACCTCCACACCGTATTCTCTATAGAATAGACTATTCTTAATCAATTGCTAACCTGATATGATCATCCTTTCTATTATATCGACTGATCCCCGTGCTAACACAACCCTGTGACATCTTAAATGGCGTTGGTCCGACATTAACCGAAAAACTTCGTCAATGTAAGATCAATACACTCCAAGATCTCTTATTTCATTTACCCTACCGCTACCAAGATCGAACACGCATCACCCCGATTCATGATTTACGCATGAATGATTGGTGTGTTGTTATGGGGCGGATCGTTAAAACAGAAGTCTCTTTTGGTAAGCGACAAATGCTTTCTTGTTATCTTGAGGATAAAACAGGCATTCTTAAACTACGATTTTTTCATTTTAATAAGCAACAAGTCAAACAGCTTGAAAGCGCACCCCTCATTCGTGTGTTTGGTGAAATTCGTGTGTTTCAGAATACGCCTGAAATGATTCATCCTGAATACCAATTACTTGAAGAAGATAAGCCTTGCTTCGTTGAAGAAACGTTAACGCCCATTTATTCAAGCACTCAAGGACTTACGCAAACACGGCTTAGGCAACTGGTCAAACAAACCCTACTTCAAACAGCGCCTGCATTGCAAACATTAGAATGGATGAGCACAGAGGAACTCAACACGCACGGGTTTCAATCGATGCATGAAGCGCTTGAGCATTTGCATAATCCCCCTCCCGATATTTCAATGCAAAGCATTGAAGAAGGTACACATCCTGGTCTCAAACGGCTTGCCTTTGATGAGTTGCTTGCCAAACGATTAAGTTTACAATTTGCACGTGCAGAACGACGAAGTTTAAACGCCCCCGCGTTTGAAGCGCATCATGACATAATTCATCATTTCATCACAACACTTCCTTTTGAGCTCACCAACGCACAGGTTCGCGTCCATCAGGAGATCCAAGATGATTTAACACAAACCAAACCCATGTTGCGCTTGGTTCAAGGGGATGTTGGCTCTGGCAAAACAGTGATTGCAGCACTGGCTGCATTACAAGCCATTAAAGCAGGCTATCAAGTTGCATTGATGGCTCCCACCGACTTATTAAGTGAGCAACTCGCCACAACCTTGAGTGCATGGCTCACACCGCTGGATATATCTGTACACCGTCTCAGTGGAAAAATGACAACATCCCTACGAAAATCAACCCTTGCTGCTGTTGAAAATCATACCTGTCAACTTTTAGTCGGTACGCATGCACTGTTTCAAGACGCCGTTACCTTTGCGCGTTTAGGTTTGGTTATTATTGACGAACAACATCGTTTTGGTGTGGAACAACGCCTACTCTTGCAACAAAAAGGTGAATCAGACCATTGCGTGCCCCATCAATTATTAATGACAGCCACCCCTATTCCAAGAACACTGGCCATGACGGAATTTTCACACTTGGATTTATCCATTATCGATGAGCTTCCGAAAGGACGCACGCCTATTACGACAGCGGTACTTCATCAAGGCAAACGCGAGCACATCATTGAACGATTACATCATGCGATTCAAGAAGGTCGGCAAGCCTATTGGGTGTGTACGCTCATTGATGAATCAGAAAAATTACAATGCATGGCTGCGACCGAAAGTGCAGCAGCCTTACAAAGTCAATTACCCAATGTCCGTATCGGTCTGGTTCATGGCCGTATGAAAAATACCGAAAAAGAAGAGATCATGGCTTTATTTAAACTAGGCGAGCTTGATTTGCTGGTTGCAACAACAGTGATTGAAGTTGGGGTAGATGTACCCAATGCCAGTTTAATGATCATTGAAAATGCCGAACGCCTTGGATTGTCTCAGCTTCATCAATTGCGGGGTCGTGTGGGGCGCGGGAATATTCAATCCCATTGTTTGCTCTTATATCAATCCCCGTTATCAGCCACCGCAACAGAACGCTTAAAACTCATGCGAGAAACAACCGATGGCTTTTTGATTGCGGAAAAAGACTTAGAATTACGAGGTGCAGGCGAAGTCTTGGGCACACGCCAAACTGGGTATCGCACCTATAAAATTGCCGATTTCCCACGAGACAAAGGATTACTCCCGCTTCTTCCGGGCATTGCAAAAAACCTGATGGAACAAAACAAACCACTTGCCCATCACATTGCAAAACGCTGGCTTGGAGCGTTTGAGTTGTTTTTACAGGGATGAGTTCGTTATAAATAACCAATGGGAATAGCTGTCACTGTGCGCGACAGCGCCACTTCTGTTTCCCTAAGACAAACAACAGCGCCTGGGCCTATGGGTTGCCCCAGGTGTTCCAGCGCTCTAAAGCTCTTGCTTGCATTAAGGCTTGGTGTTGCACTTTTTTTAAATTCGATAGGATAAATCAAGCCATCTTGCTCTATTAACAAATCAATTTCTTTTTGATCTTTATCACGATAAAAATAAAAATGTGCTACTTTACCATTGTGCCAATAACTCTTGAGGATCTCGACCAACATATACGTTTCAAGTATTGCACCAGACATCGCCCCTGCCTCAAGCGCTGCGGGAGTAGACCATTGTGTTAACCATGCACACAATCCAGTATCTAAAAAATAAAGTTTCGGCGTCTTAATCATACGATTGGTTATATTATTATGATAAGGTTTTAAAAAATAGATTAAACCAGAGGTTTCCAAAATAGAGAGCCATGATTTAATGGTTTTCATATCAACATCAACATCACGTGCCATATCAGCATAATTGATCAATTGACCTGTTCTAGCCGCAGTCGCACGTAAAAATCTGGTAAACGCAACTTCATTATTAATATTTGTTAATGCGCGAACATCTCGCTGAATATAGGTTTGTACATAAGAGTTATAAAAAACATCCCGAAGTGAAATATCATTTAAAACCATGCCAGGAAACGCACCACGCCAAATGGTCTCGTAAACATCCATCAAGGTCATGGATGTCGTTGCTATAGACTTTGCGTGTTCAATCCATGCGCTCGTTGGTAGAAACGGTTGGGTTGCATCTGCATTGTCAGCAATTTCAGCTTGGCTTAAACCAAGCAAATCTAAAATAGCAACGCGACCAGCCAATGTTTCTGATACGCCTTGCATCAAATGAAATTTTTGAGAACCCGTCAACCAGAATAGTCCTGGCCGCTTGTCTTTGGCAACGATCATCTTGATATAACTGAATATTTCAGGCGCATATTGTACTTCATCGATAAGCACTGGCGGCTTATGTTTTTGTAAAAAAAGCGCTGGATCTGTGCGCGCAAGCGCGCGTTCATCCAGGTCATCTAAGGTCACTACACTACGATTATCTAAAGAACAATCTTCGAAGAGCGTTGTTTTTCCTACCTGACGAGGGCCTGTCAATAACAAAACCGGGAAGACCGCCGTTACACGTTCAATGGTTTTAGCTAAGGTTCGTTTTTTATGTTTCATGCAGTTTTCTCGTCTAATCTGGTAGTCTATTCCATATTAGACGAGAAAACTCGCGGCAGCCAGAAAAACTTTCATCAATTAATACGCTTTTTTAATCTGCCCATTCTGAGACAACACAATAGCCAGTGGTCGCGTGGACTCAAAATGCGCGCAGGTGATCATGAGAATCACCGTAATAGGCACCGACAAAAACATGCCAAGAATGCCCCAAATTTGCCCCCACAGGCCTAAGGCAATCAAGATAACCAAAGGGCTTAAGTTAAGAGATCTGCCTAAATACCGAGGCTCAATTAAATTACCAATAATAAATTGAACCACAACAAGTCCTGAAGAAACAATCACAAAAGGCGCCCAGGTTTGAAATTGAATTAACGCGAGTAGCGCAGGGAATGCCGTTGCTACAATTGCGCCAATATTGGGGATATAATTTAAGAAAAAAATCAACAATGCCCAAAACTCTGCAAAATCAAGCCCAACAGCCGTCATGATAGCCCAGCTGGCAACAGCTGTAAGCAGCCCCATCAATGATTTTAAACCCAAATAAGCTTGCACATCTTTTCCAATATGCGTGATCATGCTACTGATTAATTGTCGATGCTCTGCTTGAGGAAAAAGAACTGCCAGTTTTTGTTGAGCAAATTGCTGTTCAACAAATAAAAATACAATATACAAGGTAATAATAACGGCTGATCCCGCGATGCTCGTAAACATCCCATACACACCCAGCAAAATCCCTTGAATATTAAGATCACTCATAAACTGATCAAACCCAGAGACCAACTTTGATAAATCTCGCTGATTAATTTGAGCCAGTATTTTCTTTAAATTGTGCTGATAACGCGTTGATGCGTCCATCACCTCGCTCACATTATTACTGATAATATTCACTAAAATAAACAGCAACCCCGCCACAACAAGCAACGAACATAAGCGACTCAGCCAGTGCGGTAAATGAGGTCCAATTTTGGGAATGTGTTTAATCCCATCATTTAAAGTATTGAGCATATTCCAAATAAAAACAGCAATAACAATAGGAATTAAGAATCGTTGACCAACAATCAATAAGTAAAAAATCATCCATATCACAATAGCACCTGCTGCAATCAGCAGGATTCGATTTGTCCCTTGTGATTTAGTCACAATCAAGTCCCTTTGTTATTATCATCTTATTCGCCTGTCATTACGAGCGACAGTGCGTCTACCTATAGTGCCTTCCATATGACTTGATGAACAGGTAAGCGCGCTATGTTTGAGCACAGCGAGTTTAGTGCGCTTATCGGTCATCAAGTCATATGGAAGGCACTATAGACTTCTGTGCAGCGTACTCCGCTTCGCTATGGTTTTTTTAGACTAAATCAAAAAGCCTTTGTTCGCAACCAGTCTCCATCGCCATTTTCATCATCATACGACAACACCGTTACTTTTGTTCCAATGGTGATGAATTGCTCATTTAACCATTTTGCTGCACTTGGCAATACACGAATACAGCCATGGCTTGATGGCATGGGAGGTACATCGTACGCCGCATGAATAGTAAATCCTCTGAAAAAATACATGCAGTAAGGCATTTTAGCGCCTCCAAAAGTCTCCACAGGATACTCACCCGACTTACATTCGGCACCACGTTTATTGTACACATGGAATGTACCCGTCACTGTTCGACAAGGCGCATTCACGTCTTCACACATATTTTTTCCGCCCGAACCACTACCCGTCATAACGCGCAGACCATTTTCGTCATAGGCTGCCCATGCAGAAGCTTTAGGATCAAAAATAAACTGTCGCGCACCCGTTGCGGCTATCTTTAATGGAAAATAATTACGCCCGCGCTTATCTCTCAAATAATGCGTTGTGCGGTGAACTTTTCCTTGATCATCAGTGATAAGCGTTGATTCGTCCATTTCAACGCAAGCCGTTAAACTGATAATCAGTGATAACAAAAAAACCTTTATCATAAAAACCTCTTAAAAAATAAGCCTATCAGGCATGTAAACGACGATATTTAACTTTTGAAGGTCGATCCGCAGCATCACCCAAACGACGCTTACGATCTGCCTCATAATCCGTGTAATTGCCCTCAATAAAGACAACACTCGAATCCCCTTCAAATGCAAGGAGGTGGGTGCACACGCGATCTAAAAACCAGCGATCATGCGAAATTACAATAGCACATCCCGGAAAGTTCAAAATCGCCTCTTCCAATGCCCGTAAGGTTTCGACGTCTAAATCATTACTCGGCTCATCTAACAACAAGACATTAGCACCCCGTTTTAAGAGCTTGGCTAAATGCACACGATTACGCTCACCGCCCGACAATTGAGCCATTTTTTTCTGTTGATCAGCCCCTTTAAAGTTAAAGCGCCCTACATAAGCACGTGAAGGCATTTGAAAGGCGCCCACTTGCATGATATCGTGCCCATCAGAAATTTCTTCCCAAACGGTTTTATTATCTTCTAAGTCATCACGCATCTGATCAACATACGCCAAATTAACCGTATCACCGCGTCGAATTTCTCCAGAATCAGGAGCTTCTTGCTCGGTTAACATTTTCAAAAAGGTTGATTTTCCTGCGCCATTTGGCCCAATGATCCCCATAACACCCGCTTTTGGAAGCTTGAAATTTAAATTTTCAAATAAAACACGCTCCCCAAATGATTTTGACAAATCATGGCCTTCAAGCACCAAATCGCCCAATCGCTCACCTGGTGGAATATACAATTCATTGGTTTCATTACGCTTTTGGAATTCTTTAGAATTCATTTCATCAAAACGTGCTAAACGTGCCTTATTTTTGGCATGACGTCCTTTTGGAGAAGATCGAACCCATTCAAGTTCGGCTTTAATCGCACGATGATGTGACGCTTCTTGTTTGCTTTCTTGCGCAATTCGTTCATTCTTTTGCTCAAGCCATGCGGTATAATTGCCTTTGTAAGGGATCCCTTCTCCTCTATCAAGCTCAAGGATCCATTCAGCAGCATTATCTAAAAAGTAGCGATCATGCGTAATCGCCACAACTGTGCCTTTGAACTCTTCTAAAAATCGCTCAAGCCACGCAACACTTTCGGCATCTAAATGGTTGGTTGGCTCGTCCAACAATAACATATCAGGGTTTGAAAGCAGCAAACGACAAAGCGCTACACGACGGCGCTCTCCTCCCGATAACAAAGCAATGCTTGCGTCCCAATCCGGTAAACGAAGCGCTTCTGCTGCAACGTCAAGTTTACGATCCAAATCCCAGCCGCCGCCTGCTTCAATTGCATGCTGCAAATCCCCTTGCTCAACCAATAGGGCATTCATTTCATCATCACTCATGGGCTCAGCAAACTTCATGCTGATTTCATCAAAGGCAACAAGTTTCGCCTTCATATCAGCAACAGCTTCCTCAACCACCTCACGAACCGTCTTACTGAGGTCAATGTCTGGCTCTTGCGCTAAATAACCAATTTTAATGCCTGGTTGTGGACGCGCTTCACCCTCAAACTGTGTATCCACCCCCGCCATGATGCGAAGTAACGTTGACTTACCTGAGCCATTGAGTCCTAGTACACCAATTTTGGCGCCCGGGAAAAAACTCAATGAAATATCCTTTAATATAAAACGTTGATTTTCAACCACTTTACTCACGCGGTTCATCGTAAAAATATACTGCGACATGCTTACTCCCAATCTAAAATAACTTTACCTGATAGCCCTGATGCCATCAGCTTAAATGCTTCGTCATAATCATCCACTTTAAAATGATGCGTAATAACGGGCGATAGATTCAATCCGCTTTGTAACATGGCGATCATTTTATACCATGTTTCATACATTTCTCGTCCATAAATCCCTTTAATGACTAATCCTTTAAAAATAACTTGCGTCCAATCAATGGCTGTTTGAGACGGTGGAATGCCCAATAAGGCAATACGCCCGCCATGATTCATCGCCGTTAACATCGCATTAAATGCTTGTGGATTCCCTGACATTTCAAGCCCCACATCAAAGCCCTCTTGCATGCCAAGCTCTGTCATCACGGTATCCAGTGATTGCTGTGTTACATTCACTGCACGCGTCGCACCCATTTTTTTTGCTAAATCCAGTCGATAATCGTTCACATCAGTAATAACGATATGTCGGGCACCCACATGACGAGCAACAGCAACAGCCATCATACCTATCGGCCCAGCGCCGGTGATTAAAACATCTTCACCCACCAAATCAAACGACAAAGCACAGTGTGTTGCATTACCAAATGGGTCCAAAATTGAGGCTTCATCCCCTGTCACACTATCGGGTAAAACCATTACATTGCTTGCAGGAATTGCTAAGTACTCAGCGAAACATCCTGGGCGATTAACCCCGACGCCAATAGTTTTTCGGCATAAGTGCTCACGGCCGCCTTTACAATTACGGCAAATACCGCAGGTCAAATGACCCTCGCCTGAAACACGCTGCCCCACATGAAAACCAACAACTTCGGGCCCAACCTCAGCAATTTCACCATAAAACTCATGGCCCACAGTCATCGGAACGGGAATGGTTGCTTGCGCCCACTCGTCCCATAAGTAAATATGAATATCAGTGCCACAGATGGCTGTTTTTTTAATTTTAATTAAAACATCATTCGCCCCACACTGGGGTATAGGCATATCCGCCATCCAAATGCCCGGCTCAGGCTTTAATTTAACCAATGATTTCATCGAGAAACACCTTTTGCTGAAATAACACCCAGTTCACGACCAACATGAGCAAACGCAGCCAATGCACTGTCTAAATGATGAAGCTCGTGCCCAGCAGACATTTGTGTTCTGATCCGCGCCAACCCTTTAGGCACTACCGGAAAAGAAAAACCGACCACATATAACCCTTCTTCAAGTAAACGACTCGCCATCCGTGAAGCAAAAGCAGCATCCCCTAACATCACGGGGATAATCGCGTGCTCCCCTGGAATGAGATCAAATCCAAGAGACGTTAAGCCTTCGCGAAAATAAGCACTGTTACGTTTTACCTTTTGAGATAACTCAGGATTGCTGATCAACAAATCCAATGCGGCAATCGACGTTTCTGCAATCATTGGCGCAAGACTGTTCGAAAAAAGATAAGGTCTTGAGCGTTGACGAAGCCAGGAAACAATCGTTTCATTTGCAGCAACGTACCCCCCAGAAGCGCCCCCTAACGCCTTACCCAAGGTGCCCGTTAAAATATCAATGTGATCTGCAACACCAAAGTGCTCGGGTGTTCCACGGCCGGTTTCGCCCATAAAGCCGACTGCATGTGAGTCATCAACCATCACCATGGCATCATATTTTTTAGCAAGCTCACAAATTGCTGGTAAATTTGCCAAAATGCCATCCATAGAAAACACACCATCCGTTGCTATTAGTCGAAAACGAGCATCGCGCGCCTCAATCAACTGTGCTTCTAAATCCTTCATGTCATTGTTGGCATATCTAAAACGTCGTGCTTTGCATAATCGAATACCATCAATGATGCTTGCATGATTTAAAGCATCGCTGATAATTGCATCTTCGGGGCCTAATAAGGTTTCAAAGAGCCCTGTGTTTGCATCAAAACAAGAAGAATATAAAATGGTGTCTTCTTTTCCTAAAAAAATACTTATTTTTTTCTCAAGTGCTTTATGCGGGCTTTGCGTTCCACAAATAAAACGTACCGAGGCCATCCCATATCCATACTGCTCAAGCGCCTGTTCAGCTGCGTCTATTAACGTTGGATGATTTGCGAGGCCAAGGTAATTGTTTGCGCACAAATTAATAACTTGGCGCCCACCCACATCAATGACCGCTTGTTGGGGGCTTGTAATGACACGTTCAGACTTATATAAGCCCTCTTGTTGAATGGTGACTAACTGCTCCTGTAAATACTCAGTGAATCGCTCAGACACAACAACCTCCTTTTTAAAGAAAGGCAAAATAATACCAAGTTTTAAACAATTACACTATCAATCACTAAAATTTGTTCTATATTATTAAGATGACACGTTTGAATCACGATTTAACATGCCGCTGAACTCAAAGCTTATTCGGCTGCTTAAAGGACAAATCGGCCGCTATAAAACAAAAGGGCTACCCTCGGACCATGAGATCGATGAGGCCTTCAAAGCACACCTTTATAAAGGCACCACCGAAAAAGCATCTCAACAGCATCGAGTTAATTTTTTGGACCACCTCAGTCGATATGACTTTCCACATACCATCGACCCCAAGACCATCACACTAGAAAATCTCCTTGGAACAAAAGGATTAAAATTATACAAACTTGCACTTAAAGAAGAAATGAACAGCACTGCTTTTCGAGATGCTGTGTGTACCGCATCGACTTCAACTCATCAAGGGAAGCGATGGGCGCAACGACCGATTATTTTTGTTGCCGGCCCTTCTGGATGTGGCAAATCTTATGCTTCCAAAAGTATCATCCAAAAACTAAATGACAGCGCAGATGCTTTTAAAAAAGGTGACGACGTTATCGACAATGTCATTGTTGCGGCTGATAACGGGATTGCGCGCGACATATCTCAGATTCGAAAATTAGCGATTCAAGTCGCAAACGCCCAAGGATATCAAGGCATTGTCGACTTGCACAAGCAGAGCAATGCCATTTTACAACCCATGAAATCCCATATAAAAAATGCTGTGCTGAGCACACAACGCCTCGGGATTGTTTTTCCTGAAACATTTACCAAGTGGAGGGTCCCCTTCTGGAACCCTTTCAAAAGCCTGATGTCAAACCAGGTCAACAAACTCATCTTTTGTCTCATTCAAGGTGAACAACCCGATGAATTCAAAAAAGTTGTGAATTTTTTAGGTGAGCGGCGAGCATGGAAAACCAAAGACATCAAACAAGTCAAGTTTGGTTTAAATGAATCTGAAGGATTGCCTGAATCAAAGACCTATCAACAACAATATTTTGACAAAGGGGTTAATGGTTCAAAGGCGGCACTTCAATGGTTTCAAAAAAATATTCCCTCAGGGCTTCATATGATTGAGAAAAATACCCTTCAGCTCATAACCAATGAAAAAGGAGAGCTTGATGTTAAATCGGTTGTAAAAGAAAAAATCGATGATACCAATATGCTCACTCTTTTTCAAAAGACGCTGGGATTCACTAACACCGAAAACATCCAGCACGCCGATCCAAGGTTAACAGCCACCCAAACAATGAAGCCATCTGCCATGAATCAGCCCGCATATCAATCGGCAAAAAAATATCCTCAAGGGATGGGTCTATTGGTACAAAAGAATAACCAAGTGACGGATCAGTCCAGTGGTCATTTAAGTGCAGAAGACAATGAAGAAATCGCAATACAGCACGCAATTCAGTTGCTCTTGAAATCAAAGCCCCCTGCGCCTCACTTTAATCTGTTTGGAAAAGATATCGTTCAAATTCAAAGGGTGCGCGCGGCGCTGTTGTGGTTCAAATTAAATAACACACACTATGAAAACATTCATATTCATTCAGACTATGGCCCCAACCAACAAGGCAACAGATCAATTTTTTTTAAACGCACAGAAACAGAAGAAACGTTTATAAAACAACATCTTAAATCAAATTTTCTTGAGTCCTTCAAAAAAAGCGCCCTCGACAACACACCAATTTTTAAAAAAAATCCAGCGAATTATTGAATAACAGGCTCTTATAATAGAGTGATTCCTAGATGGCCTCGCACTGATATCTTTAAACATTGACATTATTGAATATAGCAACTATCTTTTAATCATTGCAAAACCAAAATAAAAGTAATCTTAGTCAATCACTTATTGAGGCAGTTATCATAAAGAATTGATATTCGAAGTGCTCACTGAAGTGAGCACTTTAAAATATCAAAAAAAGCGTTGGAATCATCCAGCCTATATCCCGGCATTAAGCTGAGCGTATAGACCAGAGGATTTGAACGGCAAAAGGGATGTTAATGCGTTGTAGAAATTACATTGAATGATGTGACTATAACATTAACAACTATTATTGATAATAATAAATGGAGTTTAATCATGAAAATGTCTCATATCAAAAAAACCGTACTTCTGAGCGTTGCACTGCCACTGATGATTGGCCTATCTGGAGCTTATGCTGCCCCCACAGCCCTTGAAGATCAAGCAAAAGCTTCTGCAATAACCAACAAGGGCGACTGTGTGCAACATAAATTTGTCTGGGTAGAAGCAGACACAAGCAAGAACATGGCCGCTTACTGCAAACACCAGTAGGAAACAATCGTTACATCAAGACCAACACCACCTTATACCGATATCTCGGCATAAGGTGGTGTTTTTAAATTTACCTCTATCACATACAATCCTCTCGCGAGATGAATGAACTCTTGCTAAACTTGTCACTTCGTTTTAACCTACAGCCAGCAATATTTGGTTATGTTTAAACAAAACAGGTAAATCTAATGAGCCGCTCTAATCAACGCATCAATATGATTAAACAACAATTGCGCACCGGAAATGTGCTGAATGAATCCATTTTGTCTCTTTATAAGACCATTCCGCGCGAAGATTTTGTGCCCCAGCAACTTCAACATTTTGCATACACCGATGCTCAACTTGCCATTGGCCACAACGAACGAATGATGACCCCCCTTGAAGAAGCCACATTACTCCAGGCACTTAACCTTCAAGGACATGAAATCGTGCTTGAAATAGGAACGGGTACTGGATTTTTAACAGCGCTTCTCAGTCGACTCTGTAAAACAGTCATTAGCATAGACTACTATGCTGAATTTACAAAAAATGCCAAAGAAAACCTCTTTAAGCATCAATGCAATAATGTATCTTTATTCACAGGCAATGCTCATGATGGCTGGCTCGACAACACCCCTTATGATGTCATTCTATTCACGGGTGGATTATTATCAATAACCGAGATTCAACGTCTGCAAGTTGCTCCTGGTGGGAAAATTTTTGCACCAATAGGCCAACAGCCGCTTCTCGAGGGCCAGCTTCATCACCTCAATAACGACAAGACATGGACCCAGTCCCTTTTATTTAAAACCCAACTTCCTCCGTTAATAGAAACACATCAATCGCATCAATTTGTCTTTTAGGACCTCTTCCATGAAGAAAATACTGGTTAGTGTGCTGCTTTATTTAAGCCTAACCTCATTAATTTACGCAGCTGATCTCATGGATGTTTATCGTCAGGCGCTTGAAAATGACCCCGCATTTAAAGCAGCCTACAGCACGTATATGTCGACCAGTGAAGCAATCCCACAAGCACGTGCAAGCTTACTTCCTCAAATGTCGGTTAGAAGTCAACTGAGTCTCAATACACAAAATGTCAATGCAGGCAGCTCACTGATTATCAGCGAAGCTTATAGAAACTCTCAATGGGAACTCAGTGCCACACAGTCCATATTCAATTATAAGGCCTGGTCACGCGTACAACAAGCCAAAGCTCAAGTCAAAGCAGCACAAGCAACATTTAATGACGCAGCCCAAGACTTACTCCTGCGCACAGCTAATGCATATCTTGCTGTTTTATTGGCGCGTGATACTTTAAATTATGCAGAAGCAAAAAAACGCGCAAACACGCGGCAGCTAGACCAAGCAACACAACGCTACAAGGTGGGGTTAGACCCCATCACATCGGTTTACGATGCACAATCAGGCTTTGATCAATCGGTGGCTGAAGTGATCTCAGCAAAAAATGATGAGGTCAATAAAAATGAGCTTTTGCGTAAACTAACCAATCATGTCTATGACAATATAGCGGCGTTACGCAATAGTGACATTCCACTCATCACACCAGAGCCCAATAACTTAGAGGAATGGGTTAGCGCTGGGATTAAACAAAATTACAAACTTTTTTCTTTCAAGTACAATCTACAAGCTGCACGCGAAAAAATCAAAGCACAATCCTCAGGAGATTGGCCTGTATTTGGACTTAAAGGACAGTCGTATAACGTTCGAAACACCGCTGGTAGCGGTAACTTTTTCGTGCCCAACGAACAAAAAACATCCGTAATTGCGGTGACTGTTGATTTCCCTGTGTTTCAAGGGGGATTAGTGGCCTCCGAAACAAAACAAGCTCAATTTGATTTTCAAACGGCAAGCGAACAACTGGAAAAGACCTATCGCGATGTGGTAGTCGATACCCATATCGCATTCAACAGAATTATTGATGGGATTAGCAAAGTAAAAGCCGATAGACAAACTGTATCGTCGCGACAAAATTCCGTCGACAGCACTGAGTCTCAATTTTTAGTCGGCACGCGCACAATGGTCGATGTGGTCAACGCCCAACAACGCCTGTTCGAAGCCCAACAAGAACTTGCAAAAGACCAATATAGTTTCATCTATGCCATTCTTAATCTAAAATACCTGGCTGGGTCTTTAAATGTGAATGATTTAGAACAAATTAATGCATGGCTTGCAACAACACGAATCAATGGATTGGCCCCTCAACAGAGAGCACTAGACAACTCATGACCACAATCTCATCTAAAATTGAAAAAAAACTACTCCATTACACGGGCAAGGCTATTGGCGATTTTAATCTCATTCAAACCGGTGATAGAATCATGGTTTGCCTGTCTGGCGGAAAAGACTCATTTACCTTATTAACTCTTCTTAATTTATTAAGAAAGCGCACAAATAATCGATTTGAAATTTTTGCATTTACATTAGACCAAGCTCAACCGGGATGGGATGATCAAAAACTTCATGCGTGGCTCCAAGAGCGCGCAATACCCTATCAAATTTTAACACGCGATACGTATAGCATTGTAAAAGAAAAAATACCCGAAGGAAAAACGTATTGCTCCCTTTGCTCTCGACTGAGGCGTGGCATTATTTATCGATATGCAGAAGAGCATGGGTTCAACAAAATAGCCCTTGGTCACCATCGTGATGATATGATTCGCACACTGATGATGTCTATTTTATACAACGGTGATATTCGCTCTATGCCACCTAAATTATTGAGCGACAACAAAAAGCACATTGTTATTCGTCCACTCTGCTATGTTCAAGAAAAAGACATTGTCGCCTATTTAAATGAGCAAAACTTCCCCATTATTCCTTGTACACTGTGTGGCTCACAAGAAAACCTGGCTCGAAAACGTGTTGGACGACTCATTGATGAATTAGCCAAAGAAAACCCAAAAGTTCCCAGTAATATGCTCCACGCACTTCAAGCCATTAAACCAAGCCAGCTGATGGATCAAAACATCTGGAATTTTCGACAACTTGAACAAGGTCTATTAGACTCAACATTAACTGAAGGTGAAGCACTCATGCTTCATGAAGAAGAAACGGAGGAAGAGTATCATGATGATAACTGATAAATTAAATGTTAATTTTCGTAAGTTTAATATCTACCGTCGGAGAAGCTTCAAATTTGATTTAATTGCAGCGTTGGTCGTTTTTCTTGTTGCAATACCCCTCTGTCTTGGGATAGCACTCGCATCTGGAGCGCCTCTTTTTTCAGGTATTATCAGTGGGATTATTGGTGGTTTAGTCGTAGGCTCCATCAGTGGCTCACAGGTTAGTGTCAGCGGTCCTGCTGCAGGCATGGTCGCGGTTATTTTTGCCGCCATTACACAGCTGGGTGATTTTAATACATTTTTATTGGCGCTTGTTTTGGCCGGCATATTACAAATCATCATTGGCAGCCTGCGCGCTGGTTTTATTGCTGAGTATGTTCCCTCAAACGTCATACAAGGTTTATTGTGCGCAATCGGGATTTTGCTCATCATTAAACAACTGCCCCTTGCATTTACGCTCTCAAGCAACCTCTCTGAATTAAAAATGCATTTATTAGAAAGCACTGAAGGGCTAAGCCTAAAACCAATTTATGATTTGTCATACCACATCAACAGTGGCGCCATGATCATCTCATTGATTTCTTTTTCTTTATTAATATTTTTAGAAAAAACCAAGCGCCCCTTGTTAAAAGCTGTACCTGCCACTGTGGTTGTCGTTGTCTTAGGCGCTTTACTCAATGAGTTCTTTACATTGACCTCTTCCCTCCTAGCGCAACACAGCCCACAACTGGTTAACATTCCGCATCAAAATGGTTTTTTTTATGCCCTTAAAGAAATAGGCACACCTAATTTTTCTGCATGGAGTAACCCTAAAGTATATTTATACGCGGGTATTCTTGCCATTGTTGCATCATTAGAAAGCTTGCTTAATATAAAAGCAGCGGAGCGAATGGATAAAAAACACCGACAAACCTCAAAAGATCGCGAACTCATTGCGCAAGGTATTGGTAATTTTGTTTCAGGGATTTTCGGAGGACTCCCCATAACATCTGTTGTCGTTCGAACTTCTGTGAATATTGAGGCCGGCGGACGAACTAAATTTTCAGCAATTCTGCATGGATTGTTTATTCTCTTGGCCGTTGTATTCCTTCCAAAAGTACTCAACAAAATACCCCTTTGCTCGCTTGCGACTGTTCTTATTTACACCGGCTACAAATTAACAACCCCTAAAATATATAAAAAGATTTATCAACAAGGGTTGGATCGATTTATTCCTTTTATCACAACCGTGATTGCGATTGTGTCAACCGATTTACTCACTGGGATTATTCTTGGCCTTTTTGTCAGTACGCTCTTTATTCTAAGAACAAACAGTCAGGCACGCTTAGACATTATTCAAGAAGTATATCCGAGCGGAATCACCAATCGTATTGTGCTGCCGCAACAAACAACCTTCTTAAATAAAGCGTCTCTCATTGCGGAATTAAACGCTATACCCAACAATGCACAATTGATTATTGACGCACGCTATTCTGATTTTATTGATAAAGAAATTGTTGAGCTAATTCAAGAATTTCAACTTGAACAAGCTCCGCTAAAGCAAATTTCACTGAACTTAATTGGTTTTAGAGAACAATATAAGATTCATAACTACATTGATTTCATTAATGTCACAACGTTTGATATTCAGTCTGCACTAACCCCTTCTAAAGTTCTTCACATCTTACGTGAAGGCAATATACGCTTCTTAAAAGACACCTGCATTCATCGAAGCTTAAAAATTGATATTCAATTCACAGCTAAAAATCAACATCCCATTGCTGTTGTCCTTGGCTGCATTGACTCTCGCGTTCCGGTTGAAACCATTTTTGATATGAGTTTTGGCGATTTATTCTGTGTTCGTATTGCGGGGAACGTTGTAAACGACGACATTCTTGCAAGTATTGAATATGCATGCCATGTGATGGGCGCGAAACTCATTGTCGTTCTCGGGCACACACGCTGTGGCGCCATAGCAGCGGCATGTGATGGCATTGAACAAGGCCACATTACTCAGCTGCTTGCAAAAATCAACCCGGCTATTGCAGCAGAAACACAAACTAAAACCAATAGAACAGGCCAGAATCATGTATTTACAGATCATGTGACGGAACTTAATATTGCCAACACCCTTCATGACATCTATGAAGGCAGTGGTGTATTACGACTCATGACCAACGAAAAAGACATTGGCATGGTTGGTGCTATTTACGATGTGAATACAGGCGAAGTTCTTTTTAAAGATTTTGCGAGTGACATTGGTCACTTTTGCGAACAAAAAGAAAGCAAACTTGCTGACAAACTTCGGTCTTTTTTATTGCATGACCCCGATTTTAATAATAATATCTGATCTATTTTAGAGACCCTTAGGAATTCATATGCGCGCATCACACTGGTTTATTTCAACGCTCAAAGAAACACCCAATGATGCAGAAATAGTTTCTCATCAATTGATGTTGCGCGCAGGTCTTATTCGAAAATTAGGATCAGGGCTTTATACCTGGTTACCCTTAGGGTTAAAAGTTCTAAGACGCATAGAAACCATTATTCGAGAAGAAATGGATCGTGCTGGAGCCATTGAAGTTCTCATGACCTCCATTCAACCCGCCGAACTTTGGCATGAAACAGGCCGATGGGAAACCTTCGGTGGACAATTGCTTACGATGAAAGATAACAATGACCGCTCCTACTGTTTTGGCCCAACACATGAAGAAGTGATCACGGATTTAATGCGTCAAGAACTCAAATCATATAAACAATTACCGCTGAATGTTTATCAAATTCAAACAAAATTTCGTGACGAAATTAGACCTCGCTTTGGTGTGATGCGAGCACGAGAATTTATTATGAAAGACGCATACTCATTTCATCTGACAGAAGAGTCACTAAGCAATACGTACAACATCATGTACAAAACCTATGAAAAAATACTAAGCCGAATGGGCTTAAAATACCGTGCAGTTGAAGCCGATACAGGCGCAATTGGTGGTGCAGTGTCGCATGAATTTCAGGTGCTTGCAGAGGCCGGTGAAGATTTAATTTTTTACAGTGATCAAGGACCGTATGCTGCCAACATGGAGCAAGCAACGAGTCTTCGCCCCCCTCAAAATACAACAAAAGCAACAGAGGATATGGTTTTAGTTGAAACACCGAATCAAAACACCATCGAAGCCGTAGCGAAGTTCCTTCATATTGATGCAAAAGACACCATCAAAACATTGGTTGTTGAAGGAACAGATGCGCCTCTCGTTGCCCTGGTTCTAAAAGGTTCTGATAGCCTCAATGAAATTAAAGCAGCAAAACACCCTTGGGTTAAATCTCCACTTCGTTTTGCAGACGAAGCGCTTATTTTAAAGACGATTAACGCGCCGGTTGGTTCTATTGGGCCGGTGAACCTCTCCATCCCGACCATCATTGATCATGAAGCACTCGCTTTACCGTCCGTAGTCTGTGGTGCAAATCAGGCTGGATTTCATTATCAACATGCTGTTTTCGGACGAGACATTGTTGTGAAAGAGACGTTCGATTTACGCAATGTATCGGTTGGTGATCGAAGTCCAGATGGACTTGGGACACTTCACATGTGTCGAGGCATTGAAGTCGGACATGTATTTCAACTCGGAACAAAATATGCCGAAGCGATGAAGGCCCAAGTGATCAATGAAGCCGGCGAATTACAAACGCTCACCATGGGTTGCTATGGCATGGGCGTTAGTCGCTTAGTTGCCGCTGCAATTGAGCAACATCATGATGAAAAAGGCATTATTTGGACCGATGCATTAGCCCCTTTTCAATTATCAATCATTCCAATCAATGCGCATCGCTGTGAAGCGGTCAGAAACGCTGCAGAGGCCCTCTATCTTAAACTGAAAGACCAAGGCATTGATGTATTACTGGATGACAGAAATGAACGCCCCGGTGTCTTATTTGCCGACACCGATTTAATGGGGATCCCTCACCGTTTGGTCCTGAGTGATCGCTTACTTGCGAAAAATGCTGTTGAATATAAATCTAGACGTGAAGAAACCAGCAGTGAACTTTCTCTGGATGAAATTGATGAATTTATGAGCTCAAAGATCAAATAAAGTTGCCTTATTTAAAATTCAAGTGTATAATTTGTAAGCCAGCATCATAGCTTCACATCATACAGAGGTGATTTTATGTCTACGTTCGTTGAATTAGAAAGCAAACTGCACGACAAAATTAATCCAATGACTACGCAAGCCCACTATGATGCTTGGGAACAAGACTTTTATACGTCTCGTGAGACATGGAGTACAGAAAAAGTAGATATTAATCGTCAATCTGATCTCTTCATCGCATTTCTTGAATTAAAACATGCCCCCAAAGTTGCCATTATTGCCCCTACAGACATTGATTTAGCAATACAAGCCAGTCTTGAAAATCAAAAAGAACGCCGTGAAGGGAAAATACCACCTAATAAAACGCAGGTAGGAAGGCTTAGCAAGACCCTTGAACACAAGTCTTCTGGCGTTAAATCGCTTCAACCCAATTACCCAGGGCTCAGAACAGTGCGTGGAGACGGAAATTGTTATTATCGATCCGTCATGTACGGCCTTATCGAGCAAATCGTTCTTTCGTCTCATCGAACAGCACTTTTCGACCAACTGTCCTTGAAATTAAAAACACTTCGGGGCGCTTATGCTGGACAATATGATAGAGACGTTAATGCACTGATCGAAATGCTTCATCAAGCACGCGATGGTCAGAAATGGGGCTCAGTCAATGCGTTAGAAAAAGATATGCGCTCACCTGACTCAACAACAGATCGCTTACTTGTGCTAAGTGCACGCCTATTGACAGCCCTTGCCACAGAAAAAATAGATCCCTGTTTTCGTCTTCACAACGATATCGCATCAATTTTAACCATGGGTCATGATGCATCTGGCGCCCCCATTCAAACTGGCGCGTTACTTAATGCATTGGGAATTTCAGGCAACATTGAAATAGTGAATGCGGATAATATAAAAATCGGCGGGGTAAAGTCAGGTGTTGCTGAACACCCGCTGATGCCGAAACTAGCGGTTCACGTCCTGTTGAAAGGGGGACATTATGATTTACTCTATTCAAATGAACACTACTCAAAAATTAACGCCCATACAAAACACATGGCATCCAAGAAAAAACACACGCCATCCAAAGTGCCTTCAGTTTGCACAAAGGAAAGCTTGCCTTGCGTGAGCGATAAACAAAGCATTGAACACACCATGGCGCTTCTGGAGCAATTTACGCAAGATATTATTAACAATCCCCTTGCAAAGGGTAAATCAAAGAAAGCATTTTTATATGCTGTTCATCAACTCAGCCGAGTGGAACAGGTCAACATTTTATGGCTTGCGACCCAGTACCTCAATGACAACCTTGCGCGTTTAAAAGCATCAAAACGTGTGAGCCCTAAGATTTTAGCTGAACTCGAAAAACAAGCTCAAAGCCTACAAAAAACCGTAAACCAAATCCATCCATCAGAAGACAACAAAGTAAACAGACAAGAAGACCACCCCTTGCCACCCAAAGGTCTATTGATGACGCTGATAAGCAATATATTATCCATGCTCGAGCAATTATTTAATAATCTATCCGTCCTATTTTTAAGCGCCCCTTCCGGTACCGAGCCAAAACCATCAGCAGAGGAAAATCAAAGATCAAAAAACACCTCGAGCCTTCGTTAAGAAGGCTGTTTTTATATGAAGATCAACCAAGCTCTACGCCTACTTACAGCTAATAGCAATTAAACAACAAGCACACCTTCAAGCAATTGGCGCGTATAGGTGTGCTTGGGTGTTTTTAAAATCTCTTCACACGAGCCCCGCTCTACAATTTTTCCCTCATGCATCACCAAAACATCATCTGCTAAATAAGAGACAACCCCAAAATTATGCGTAATAAATAAATAAGATAAGTGTAACTCCTGCTGCAAAGACTTGAGTAAATTTAAAATTTGAGCTTGAACAGAGACATCCAATGCACTGGTTGGCTCATCACAAATTAATATTCGCGGAGAGACAGCCAACGCCCGTGCAATACAAATGCGCTGACGTTGTCCACCTGAAAACTGATGGGGATATTGATTTAAACTGCTTAACGGTAAATTCACTTGATCAAGTAATTCATGTTGACGTGCTTTGATCCTTTTGCCAGAAAACCTCTGAGCCTCCATGCCTTCCGCTAAAAGTTCACCAATGGTCATACGCGGATTCATCGCGGCATAGGGGTCTTGAAAAATAATTTGAACATCCTTCCTAAACGCTTTTAAAGCCTGCCCCTTTAATAAACTAACCACCTGATCATTAAAAATGATAGTACCCTTGGATAAAGGCTGTAACCCTAAAATTGCACGAGAAACTGTACTTTTTCCACACCCGGACTCCCCCACCAATGCTAATGTTTTTCCTTTTTTTAATTCAAAAGAAACATCATCAACTGCATGATGTGATGCAAAATCAACACTCAACGACTTAACTGACAACACCACTTCATTCTTTACGTCTAAGGGTAACCATGCAGTTTCTAACTGATGAAGCGACGGAGGCTTTTTATGCTCAGGATACAAATGACAACGAACCTGACGCTCTGCTGTCATTACACTATTCTCTGGCACCTTCGAAGCGCACATAGACAACACATGCGCGCATCGCGGATGAAAACGACACCCATTAGGCATATCTCCTAGGGAAGGGACACGTCCAGGAATCGCAAACAACCGATCTAATCGCCCGGCAAAGGAAGGCAAAGAGGCTAACAATTGCTGAGCATAAGGATGCAGCGGTTGTTTAAAAAAAAGTTCGACATCAGCAGATTCTACAATTTGTCCTGCGTACATCACATAAACCCGTTGCGCCATGGCTTTGACAACACCTAAATCATGCGTGATCAACAACATGCTCATGTTATATTTTTTTTGAATACTTTTAAGAAGAGCTAAAATTTGTGCTTGCACAGTCACATCAAGTGCTGTTGTCGGTTCGTCTGCAATCAAAAGATCGGGGCATCCTGCAAGCGCCATAGCAATAACCACGCGTTGTTTTTGACCCCCAGATAACTGGTGAGGATAATAACGCAATCTTAAAGCGGGCTCAGGAATATCAACATCATGCAAAAGTTGAATCATACGAGCGGTTAGCTCATCTTTATTTTGTATTTTTTGCGCACGTCGAACGGATTCGGCTAACTGTTGACCAACGGTTAATACCGGATTTAAAGCGGTCATCGGCTCCTGAAAAATCATCGCCACACGACGACCGCGTAAACCACGCATTAAATACTCTGGCAAATCAAGAATGGCCTCGCCATCTAAATCAATACACGTCTGCTTACCATAGGCTGTATTAAGCGGCAATAAACGCATCAACGATAAAGAAGTTAAAGACTTCCCTGAGCCAGACTCCCCAACCAAAGCCACTGTTTCGCCTGATGCGATATGAAAAGATACGTCGGAAACGGCAGGTATGCATGTATCATTTTGCTGAAAATTGACATCTAAGGCAGTGACATTAAGCACGCAAAAACCTATGTAGAACGATCATACGTTTACTTTAACGCAAGTCATTTCAAAGTGACAGTCATTCTGAGTGTCTAGCCACGGCTGTCGCATTAAAATCTGCTCAGTTTGCTGTAGGTTTGGCCTTGGCCCAACAACAAATACAAGCAAACAATCCAAAGCATGTGCTGCTACTAAGCATGGCATGTCATTTTTAGCTCGGACATATATGCACATAGCTGATCTGTAAACTTTAGTTCGTTATTTCGGAGCATTTCAGGCTTTATTTGCGCAATTATGTTGGGCCAAGGCCCAACCTACGATCATTGTGTTCAAGTTATAATGCGACAGCCGTGCAGAGAAGAGGCACCTCAATTAATTACATTAAAAAATATCCTATAACGCGAATTAAGCCCGCCTCAGTAGAGCAAATCAGCCATGCACTCACACCATTTATAGGAAATCATCCCGCCTTGCTAATTCGCTGAACACTTAAACCTAACCCAGATCAGCCCCCCCAGCTAATGCCGTATAAGCCTGCACAATACTATCCAGTAATTGAGCCTTTTGCTGAACCAAACTTAATTGAGCGCGATCAAGATTAAGTTTAGCATTCATCACGCTACGATAATCTTTTGCGCCAGCGGTATATTGGGTCATGGCAATATCATACGCTTTTTTTGCAGCGGAGCAGGCTTTTTCCGTGAATAAATAAGTTGCTCTGTTTTTTTGAACAGTTGTTATGTTATCGTCAACATCAACAAATGCGGAGCGCAGTGTTTGTATATAATCATAATAAGTCGCATTTAAACTTGCTTTTGTGGCCTTAATCTTTTCATATGAGCTGGCATTGATGAGCGCTATATTTGCTTTTGCTTGAGCTATCCAAAAATTTGTACCTAGATTTAAAATATGAACTAAGTCGACCGAAGAGTCTCCAACCAAACTCGTTAATCTTATCGTTGGGAAAAACGCCGCATAAGCTACACCGACCGCAGCATCAGCCATTTTTAAATTATTAAGTGCAATCATAATATCAGGGCGTTTTTTTAATACCGAAGATGGAATGGATTTTAGGAGCAATGGATTAATATTTAATGCGAATAACGAAGCATGTGTTTTTACCACCCCAGGATTATGATTCGTCAATAATTGAATGGCATTCTCATTTTTTGAAATCACCATCACAATTTGTGGAATTCTAGCCTCTTCCTGAGCTAATTGTTGTTCCAAATCCGTAAGGGTTTCAATATCACTGGCCCCTTTTGTAAAACGCACGCGTTCGAGTTGCTGTAAATTTTTCAAGTCATGACTAAGCGCTTGCTCTATGGCTAACTGCTGTCGCTGGCTCAAAAGCATAAAATAAGCACCCGTCACTTGAGCAATAATACTAAGCTTTGTCATTTGCGTTTGCGCCTCAACAACCGCCAAAGAGGCCCTTGCGGCTTTAATATTGTAAACATTATTTAAAACATTAAAGGTATATCCAGGCGTAAAACCTGAAAAATAGCCGTGGAATCGTAAATTAGAGGTATTTGAAAAAATTGAAGTTTTTGCAAGCACGCCATTGGGAGTAATATTTGTGTTCCAGGTTCCACCGGTAAAGCCATGGCCACTCGCATCTAAGGTCGGTATCCATGCATATTGCGCTTCTTTAAGTTGCGCTTGGGCCTCCTTGATTGTTTCCTTTGCGCCCAATATTTGATTGTTGCTCGCCAAAGCTTGCGCAACAAGACGATCAAGTGTTGAATCATTAATCTTCTTCCACCAAGCGTTTTGACTTAAATCCACTTGATGAGCAACATAGCTAACCCCTGCCCTGGTTTTTTGTGGATAATCCATATTTTTTGGCGCAACGGTATAGGGCTTGCTGCATCCGGCAAGAACAAGTGATAACACATTCAATACAATTAATTTTCGGTTCATAGTTAATCAAGTTTTGTTTTAAATATTTTTCCCGCTAGAAAGATTAAAATAACTGCAATCACAACTATCGGTATCATATTTGGGATGATTTGAGAGAATGTATTTCCTTTTAATAAAATACCCCGAGTAATTCGTACAAAATAAGTCATGGGCAAACCATAACCTAGGGTTTGTGCCCATAATGGCATGCCATAAAATGAGAAAATATAACCCGATAAAAACATGGAGGGTAACTGAAAAAAAACACTCAACTGCATGGCTTGCATAGGGGCTTTAGCAAGCGTTGAAAAAATCATTCCCACCATGAGATTAGCAATAATAAATGGCGTAGCCGCTATATAAAGTAACAATAAGCTTCCTTCTGTTGGAATACCAATGAGTAATTTTCCAAAAATCAAAATACTCGTTAATTGCAAATAACCTAGAACAACGTAAGGAATAACCTTACCCAGAATAATTTCAGTTGGTTTTAAGGGGGTACTTAATAAGACCTCTATCGTTCCTGCTTCTTTTTCAGAAGTAATTGCAGTTGATGTCAGCATGACCATCGTGATGGTCAGCAAGACACCAATAAGACCAGGAACAATATTATAACTGCTAATATTGGATTCGTTATACAAACGATGGCTTATTAAATTAACACCGCGTTGTGAATGAGGTGCTGAATAAAAACTTAAGCCTTTTTGATTATAGCTATCGATTGTTTGACTTAAAATTGTTGAAACACTCCCTAAAGCACCGGCATTACTGCCCGGATCAGACGCATCAACTTCAACTAGCAATTGCGGATTTTCATTGCGAACGTATTGACGCGTAAAATTTGGCGGTATAGTAAAAGCAAAACTTATTTTGCCACTCGCAAAATCATCTCTCTTTTTTTTCTCATCATTGGCATGATCTACAATTTTAAAATATCGTGAGGCCTGAAGGGCACTTACAAAACTTCGGGTTAACGGTGTGTTATCGTAACTGATAATACTTGTTGGCAAATGTTTAGGATCAAATTCTATTGCAAAACCAAATACAATCAGCAGCATAACGGGTAATACGACTAATAAAGCCAAAGTACCCCTATCTCGTAAAATTAAAATGAATTCTTTACGAATTAATCCGACCATGCGTGCTAATGAAATACCACCCATATTTAGATTTTTATAGTTCATGGGATTAAACCAATAAAGACTTCTTCAAAAGAAGGTGTAACTTTCCTAAAGTTTAAATCACTGTATTTCAGCATAACATGCTGTAAAATCTGTTCATCTGGAGATGAAATGCGCAACTCATTATTGGTCACTGACGTCAAAACATCTGGGTTTGATGCTTGAATTGTTTCTTTAATCTGATATTGCTCTTTATCGTGCCCATCCAACATGTAAGTCATTACTTTTGAGTCCGAAATTAAATGTTTTGTGCTCCCTGTATACAATAATTTTCCATTATCGATATATGCCACATCAGAACATTTTTCGACCTCATCCATATAGTGTGTTGTGACTAAAATAGTTGTTCCATCAGCAACTGAAATATGATGAAGGTAATCCCAAAAATCTTTACGGGCTTTAGGATCAACACCAGCTGTTGGTTCATCTAAAAACAACAGCTGTGGCTTATGTAACACACTACAAGCAAGCGACAATTGTTGCTTCCAACCGCCTGACAAGTTACGTGCTTGCACATTGCGATAAGGTTCTAAACCAATATCATTCATTATTGTACGAATCGATGATGTTGGATTTTCAATCTGAAAAATATCAGCCACAAAACGTAAGTTTTCGTAAACCGTTAATCCACGATAATAACTAAACATCTGGGGCATATAACCCGTATGAAGTTTAATTGCTTCACTTTGTGTGATGATGTCATAACCCAAGCAGGTACCCCTGCCCTCAGTCGGTGTGGTTAGCCCACAAATCATCCGTATTGTGGTTGTCTTCCCACTGCCATTTGAACCCAAAAAACCAAAGATAGAACCTTTTTTAACTTTTAACGACAGATGATCAACGGCAATTTTTTTATCAAAGATTTTTGTCAAATCCTGAACATCAATGGCCAGATCATTCATTAAGCAAGTTCCAACGTAACAGGCTGCCCAAGATGGATTTTTTGTAATTCGGGAGAATCAATTTTAGCTTCGACTCTAAACACAAGACGCTGCCGGTCCTCTCGAGAGTAAATGATGGGCGGAGTATACTCAGCGACTTTAGAAATATAATTAATATGGCCCGTAGCAAAATGGTTATCAACATCTGTTTTAATGATGACTGGTGTATTGATTCTTAATTGACTTAATCGAACCTCAGGCACAAAAAAAACAACCTTAATTTTATCTTGCGTCACCAAGGATACAACTGGACTACCCGCTTGCACATATTCACCTTGGGTATAATACGTATCGAAAACAATACCCACATTGGGTGCAAAATTTTCCTTTCGTGCCGCAATCCAGTCTCTATTAGCCGTATCGACCTGACTGCTTTGAATTTTAGCATTGATATCTGCAAGTTGTTGACGTGAAACCTCCAGATCCCGTAGCGCCGCATCCAGGTCATTTTGGCTTGCAGCATTCATTTTGCGCATGCCTACGATGCGATGATAATTGATATCATTATACTTGAGTTGAACTAAAATCTGTTTTTGTTGGGCTTGTAGATCAATGGTCTTGAATTGACTGGTTTCAATAGAAAAACGTTCAGATGTTTGTTCCAACTTAAATAGAAATTTTTTGCTGTCGACAAGCTGCCCCCTCATAACGGCTAAATCAATAAGCCGACCAGGAAAATCAGAAGACAAATAAACTAAATCAGTATCAATATAGCCATTAAAAATTTTATCATCCTGTTTACAGGATATTAAAGACAAAGTAATTAAACCGAGGCATAACCAATTACGCACGGATGTTCATCCCTGATGAGTCAATATCATTAAAAAAACACCTGTTAACATCATCCCGAACACAGGCTACGGAACGTTCCCGATAACAGGGTATTAGAAATAGTAACGTATTGGCTAAATTTAGTATATACCTAAATTGATCGGCAAAAAAGTGAACAATGCTACGACATTATTAAGATCGGATATTGCATTTATGACGCCTGCGTTAATTTTTATACATTGCAAATGTAATTTAAACCTTGTTTTTTTACGTTATTGCCGATATATTCCAATTATGATTTCAACTGGAGATTCTCATTGAAGCGTGATCGACTCAACGATTTAGAGGCTTGGCGCAATGATGCGCACCGCAAGCCATTGCTTATTCGCGGTTGCCGACAGGTAGGGAAGTCATGGCTGATTCGTGAATTCGGTAAACAATTTGAGACATTTGTAGAAATTAATTTTGAAAAAAACAAATCAATTCATCCCTGGTTTGCCGGGGATTTAAATATCGACATTATTTTGGAAAAGTTGTCTATCTACGCGCATACTAAAATAGAACCGGGCAGGACTTTGCTATTTTTCGATGAGATTCAGGCCTGTGAGGGGGCATTACAGGCGTTGCGATACTTTAAAGAGGACAGGCCAGATATACACATCATTGCGGCCGGGTCTTTGCTCGATTTTGCACTCAACAAGCTAGGGATTGCCGTAGGGCGCGTGCAATTTATGCAACTTTACCCACTCTCGTTTGCCGAATACCTCACTGTATCAGGCCGACAGGATTTACGTGAATTTATCTTCAAACAAGAAAATGATCCGGTTATCGCACAAATTTTAATGGTACATTTGAAAAATTATATGTGGTTGGGTGGGATGCCTGCCGTGATTGATGCATGGATATCAGACCGTTCCCCTGCTATCTGTCAGACAATACAAGACGAAATCATTGAGTCATATCAAATCGATTTTTATAAATATGCCAAACAACATGAAATTCCGCATGTTTCGAGAGTATTCGAAGCGATCCCATCTATTATAGGCAATAAATTCATCTATTCGCGTGTTGATGAGAATGCACGTGTCGATGCCATCAAAAATGCATTAAAATTATTAGAAACAGCCGGTATTGCTATTTTCTGCTATCACACCGCAGCCCAGCACCCACCTCTAGGTGCAATGCAAAATGATAAAAAATTTAAAGTATTTTATTTTGATATCGGCATCGCCCAAAGATTATTGGGGCTAGATATTAAACAATGGTTACTAAACCCATTGCGACTATCAAATCAGGGCGCAATGGCTGAGCAATTTGTTGCTCAGGAAATGATGGCTTATGCCAATTTTCATAAGCAGACCAAATTATATTATTGGCATCGTGAAGCAAAAAATAGCAATGCGGAGGTGGATTTTATTACATTAAAAAATGGCGAAATCATTCCTGTAGAAGTAAAGTCTGCGCATAAAGGTAGTATGAAAAGTTTGCATTTGTTTCTGGCTTCACACCCAAACTCCACCTATGGGTTAAAAATATCGACTGCACCGTTCTCTCATCATGATAAGCTAATGGAGGTACCATTGTATGCTCTTGAAAGCTGGTTTAGTGGTGAGTCAAGAGAATGAAGACCCGTTCAACAGAAAAAGAATTCATGGACAGTGTCGTGTTATGTCGAGTAACCGCCTCTCATCTCTGAGAGGTGGTTACTCGACTAACTGATAAGCTTATCCCGGAGCAAATTTCAGACCCCGGTTTTGATGTCACTTTCCGCTAACGACGCTTCAACAAAGGTTCAGTTTTATTCGTCTTTTTAATCCATACCTCACCCAAAGATACTTGCCTTGGGCTTTACCCTCAACGCTCACCACCGCTGCTCTTTACAACAGCAGCTTGAGGCGGTTTGTAATCAGCTCCTGAAAGCCGAATACGGTGGGCCTACCACCATCTCCAATGTAGCTTTTCACATAATTACTAAAACCCAATTATGTTGCTACGGCGCACGAAATTCCGGCGGTTCTCCCCTACAACCCCTAAACGGTTCACGGTTTTTTTGCGACAGAACCCGCTGGTCTAACTAGGTAACCCGGGGTTTCAGCGTCAAAACCGGGCTCTATCAAGTCGTCAACAAATCGCAAAGAATCGGGCAATAGCGAAAACATGCTAACGCTTGCGCCGTTAAAGCGGCCATAATTAATATAATCTGAAGGCAATGTTGTTGCGCTGCTTGTGATGCTGTAAGTCCAGGTCGCCCCGCCGTTCGTGCTGTTGGCTAATAAGGGGTAGTTTGTTGTGCCATTATAATATCGACCTGCCGCAACGCAGTTAAGTCCGCTGCAGCTTGCGCCCCTAAAGCGGCCATAATTACTATAATCTAAAGGCAATGTTGGTGCGCTGCTATCGATGCTGTAAGTCCAGGTCGCCCCGCC
>CANNJI010000013.1 GCA_947504875.1 Legionellaceae bacterium | reverse complement strand
TTATTTTTGTCTCACTGTCGCTGGCACAGAGGGAAAACGATTAATGTTTTCTTGTAGTTCAGTAATTTTTTCTTCAAAGGACTGAATATCATCTGCCATGTGACAATTAAGTTCGTATAGTGAGGTGAATACGGCTTTTAAGCTATCTTCCAACTCGCTGAGATGCTCGACAGTAGAGGCTAATTCTTCTTCCATTTGTTGTATGTCTTCTTTGAGCCGTTTATCGCGAGCCACTGTGATGTCATGGTCATTTTGCAATAGATACGTAATGGCAAGGTACAATGTACCTACAACCGCACCTAAAACAGCGGCTAAATTAAAAATAGCACCGATGGCCGCGGCGGTGGCTGCGATACTAATATTTAAGCTTACTTTAATCCATAAAGGTTTGCTGCCATACCATTCAGCTATCAGGCTTAAGTAAGAGCGCTCGACACGATGACGTTGCATAATAATGTCTAAATTGGATTGCAGCTTACCGATATGTTTTCCTTGATGTAGCAAACGTTTTAATTGGGCCTCAGCTTCCGTTTTTAAATCTGCAGTGGAAGTAGAGGCCTCTTCTATATCAATTGACTGAGCGGGGACTGGCTCTTGTTGTGGTTTAGTCATGATGGTCTCCTGATAGGGTGATTAGAATATTTATTAAGTGCTAAACATGCGTACGCCTCGATGCGTATTGCTTTTAGCGCTTTGGGCCTCATCGCCACTTTTCTCAACATCAATGCGCTCAGATATCTCACTAATTGCTGTATTTAGTTGTTTATTTTCATCAATGAGGCGACGTATATCGGTAAGTTGTGTGACATTCGATCGTCTGGATGTTTTTAGCGTAGCCGAATAGCGCGCAACCGTTGATTCGAGTGTTTGAATCGTGACTGCCATACGTGCATTTTCGGCTCTTAAAGACGAAATTTCCGTGTCTTTAACTGCAAGCCCTGGGTGAGACTGTTGCAGAAGTCCGGTTACTTCCGTTAATTGTTGAGTTAAATCACGAATGCGTTGGGTGCTGTTTTGTGTTTCAGCGGCGAGCTGTTGCTGCAATTCAGTAAGGTTGGTTAAGGTTCCACTTAAATCATGTTCTCTTTGTGCAAGCCGTTCGCGAGTGTGGCGCAACTGTTCATTCACCGATGTGAGTTCTGTTCTCAACTGTTCTAACTCTTGGGTGATTCTAGCCATGTTTTCATTACCGGTTGTCGCCGTTTGTTGTAGAGTGGTCGTGATTGTAGCGAGTTTTTGACTCCCATCCGCGACAGCCGTAACTTTTTTGCCAAGATTTTTATTGTGCAATTCTACTTGGCGTTGTTGTTTCTTCGATTGATCAATCACCACTTCGACTTCTTTTTTAGTGTTTCCGGCGAGATGATTAGCATCTTCATGCATTTTTATGTCTCGCTCCACTTGTTTGGCGCGTAAATCATTTAATTTTGTTTGGGTTTTATTGGGTTTACTAACTGCTTTTCCAATAAAAAATGCGCTAACAGTACCAACGACACCGATGGTAGATGTTACGAGAACCGGAACCCAAATTTCGGATGTCGCGACTACTGCTGTAACTCCTGCTGCTGTTGCAAACATGTTGATATCTCCTATGCTAAAAAATAATTAAAGTGGGTTTGCGCCATTGACAATCATGTCTTCGTATTGCTGATTGGCATCACTGATTTGTTGTGAATTACGATGTGCAAAAAAACCACCCGCAAATAAACCAACCCCACACACTGTAGCCACGCTCCCTACTGTCACGGTTGGGATTAAAGCGAGTCCTAAAACGCCAAATGTACCGCAAACAATCGCGAGGATCCCTGCAACCAATAAAATACCGGCAACCACCGTGATGGCGCGGCTATTCATTACTTGGATAAAGAAACTTGGACTTAATGTGTCGTAGGTTAGTTCTTGGTTTAAACGGTTAGACATGCAGCTTTTAAATACATCCAAGCGGGCGGTTGTATCGTGCATTTTATTGGCTATAAAGCTTGCTCTGACAAAGGTAGCGCGTGCACTGGCATAGCAATCGCTATAAGAATGGAGTGCTGCACGTCGCGCTTTTTCATTACCTACCTCATCGTGTACAAATGCGTGTCGATATGATTCTGTGACTTCGGCTTCAGTATTAGCAATAGATACATTGGATGCGTTCAGTAATGATAAAAATACGATGTCAGATGCGGGCCTCGCGGGTTGATTTCTATTGGCTCCTTTAAAGGCATGACGCGCTGATTGGTAATTACGCTTCATGGCAAATGATTTCATGGCTGCATCGGTGATGTCTGCTGAAAAAAGGGTGGCCTCATTGGATTGAGCCATAAAAGAGACCGCTGCAATTAAGGCCGCTGCATCTGCTGATTCTGGGCAGTAAACGTAGGCAGATGAAAGTGCGGCCTCATGAGCTGCGGCTTTGGCAAAGGCATCTGGTGAGGCCGAATTTGTAAACGCCTCTATGGCTAATTCCAATAAGCGATCGATAGTTTCTTGTTTCATCATTGATTCCTAAGTTGTAAAACAGGGCGTATATGCGTAAAAAATGTCGCAATTAGGCCAAGCGATTGTTGTCTTAGGAAGCTATGGATGAATAAGGCATTGCCGCTAGAGTAATGACGGCAGTTTGACTGTAATAAGAGAAAATATTCATGATGAGGGCTCCTTATAGTATGGATAACTGGAACCGTTCCATCGGCCAGGATGTGTGTAACCAGCTTTATAATAACGCATAAAATGACGGCAGTCACTATTTATTCTGCACATTTTTGCGTTTTGCAGAATTTTGCGAATTTCATGTGAATTGAATTGGTTGATTAGGGCAAATTATGTATAATAAATTGGTGGACATTTTCCCACAGGTTCATTGACTATAATGTGACATTAAATCCTGAATGGATAATACGAAGCATGGCTACAAAAATAGTGACAGAAGAATCGACGCTTAAATTGGCTGTATTGATTGATGCAGATAACGCACGCGCCTCAATCATTGAGGGTCTTTTGACTGAAATTGCAAGTTATGGTGAAGCAATTGTGCGGCGAATTTATGGTGATTTTACATTGTCATCGAGTGCGCAGTGGAAAAAAGTGCTCCATAAACATGCAATAAAGCCAGTGCAGCAATTTGCATTTACAACCGGTAAAAATGCAACCGATAGTGCATTAATTATTGATGCGATGGATTTACTGTATACACATCGATTTGGTGGATTCTGTATTGTGTCGAGTGACAGTGATTTTACAAGCCTTGCAAATCGGATTCGAGAGGAGGGGCTGCAAGTGTTTGGTTTTGGCGAGAAGAAAACGCCAGAAGCCTTTCGTAATGCGTGTAACAAATTTATTTTTACTGAAATTTTAAAACCGGTGGCGCAAGTATCTACCAACGCCACAAGTACATCATCAGGGAAGACAAAACGTGCGATCAAACCATTAAAAAATAAAGAGGCAGCACCACAAGAGTTTCCAAAAGAGTTTGTACTCGAAGCGCTTACTAATTCATATGATGATACGGGTTGGGCGAATTTAGGAACGTTTGGCGGTTATTTAGCAAAATTGAAACCGGATTTTGACTCTAGGCTCTATGGATTTAAGAAACTAAGTGATTTGGTGCGGAGTAAATCCGATATTTTTGAAATCGAAGAACGAATCAACCCCGGATCGAATGTTAAGGCTCTATATTTGCGTAGTCGTAATGAGGCTGTTATTAGTGATATCTCTTAAAATGTTACAAGGCATTTACAATGGCTACATTTTGATCAGGATTTCTGGGTCGATCTGGCTTGCACGGACTTCAATGATTTTATGCGGTGATTTTGCGCCGCGTTTTAATGTTATTTGCGATAATGGTACCTCGAATAATCGGGCGATATAGCGTACTAACGCTTTGTTGGCACGCCCGTCAGTGGGTGGTGTAGTTAGTTTAATTTTCAGTGCATCACCATGTATGCCAACGATTTCATTCTGCTTGGCGCCGGGCTGGACATATATCGTTAAGGTGATGACGGTGATGTCATCTGTTTTTTGATACCATTTTTCCCTTGGGGTACTCATTTCCTAAATTCTCGATGTAACGCTTGAGCTAATTTCGGATACTGAAATTGATAACCGGCTTCAAGTAGTCGTTTTGGCAGTACACGTTGTCCTTTGAGTAAGAGGCATTCGCCCATTTCGCCAAAAAGGAGGCGGATAAAAAACGCAGGTATTTTGAGAAGCAGTGGCCGGTGTAAGCAGGTCGCCAATTCATGTGCAAATTCTTTTTGACTGACAGGGTAGGGTGATGTCAGATTAAAAGCACCGGTGAGTTCTGGTTTGTTCAATAGAAACGTGAGCGCGCCAACCACATCCTTAATATGTACCCAAGATAAACTTTGATGGCCATTGCCTATGATGGCACCCAATCCAACATAAAAACTCGGGAATAATTTTTTTAGCATCCCTTGGCCTTTTTGTAACACCACGCCAAAACGTGTGGTTGTCACCGGTATGCCATAGTCGATAGCCGGTTTTAAGACCTCTTGCCAACGGACGCCTATTTCACTTAAAAAATCAGGCGGGTTGTTTGTTTTAATTGGGGTATCTTCGTCAAAAGCGGATTGGTCATCAAAGTCTTGTAAGCCATAGATGCCAACTGCGTTGGCACAAATAAAATGTGGTTTAGCTTTGTGCTTGATGATCCAATGGATCAATATGGTACTTGTGCTGACACGCGAATCAATAAGTTGTTTTTTGACAGCATCACTCCATCGTGATGCCGCAATATTAAAACCGCACAGGTTAATGATGGCGTCAAATTGTTTAGCATCTAATTGAGGTAATTCATTCCAGGTGCAACACGTGGCGGCGTTTGAAAATTCTTGTTGTAACATTGCTTTGTTTCGACCTAATACCGTGATGTGATGGTCAAGTTTTAGTGAACGGACTAACGCATGCCCAATAAATCCAGAAGCGCCTGCAATCAAAATATTCATGTTTTACCTCTTTAGATATCGGTGTGGAAGAACAAGATAGCATGTTATCATGTTAATTTTTAATGCCTTTCCTAGATTCTTTATGACGACCCATACATAGAGAACCGATTTGGTTCATTGGTTTCAATAGATGGCATCCTATGATCCTGATGGATAAACTCGTCGCTATGGATTAGGTGGTTGCAACCAGTCATGTACTTGTCGAATTCATGAAGAGCGATTTCAGCGTTCAATATTGCATCGTCACTCTCTCTCATTAGTCCGTCGGTATGGCTATGAATATTCAGCGTTTCATCCATGGACGCGTGTAACCTTTCGCTGACTTCCTCTTTTTCTGCAACACGCTTTTGCAATACGATCAGTTGTTCCTGAAAACCTACTACAAGTGTAGCAAGAGAGGTAACGTTGGTTTGCATTTTTTTAGATACGTCCACGAAATCATCGCTTGTTTCTGACAGTGCCGCATTGTTTTCTTCCAATGAATTGATAACGGAATGTAATGAACCAGGTTCTTGTTCAATGTCAGGTCGTGCTTTTTCTACTTCGATACCCGCTGCTTGAAGATGGCTGGCTATTATTTCGTTATCGCGAACAATAGAATCAGTAGCCGTTTCTAATTTATGCACGGTATTTAAATAATTGGTCGTTTGAATATTCAGCGATGATATTTGGTCTTCAAATGATTTTAGTTTATCCGCTGATTTTATGTTGAGCTCACATAAGGCTATGATGATAGCTTCAACTTGCTGTTCGGCACTCTCAAGCAAAGTTATCGCATCAGTCATGGCTTCTTCGCGCTTGCTAAAATGCTCACGAAGTCGATTGTCTCGTCTTGTGGTGGTGTTGTAATGTTCCATCAGTAAAAATGTACCCGCATAATAAATTCCAATGGCCAGCAGGGCAAAAACGGGTGCCACTGCCGCACCAATGGTCAAACCAACTAGCGCGCCTGATGAGGACAGTAACAATATAATGCCTGCCTTTTCATACCACCAAGCAGTTTTTGCATACCATTCTGCTGCTTTATCAAGGTAACTTTTATCAAATTCATATCGTTGCATGATCAGTTCAAGACTGGATTGCAGTTCGATAATTGCTTTCCTTGGCGCCTGTAATTCTTCTATTTTTTTCATGGCTTCGTTTTTAAAATATTCCGGTGTTTTTTCTTCAAGTCCATTCGTGCTATTTGTAACATCCATGGCGGTCGGATTAGTATTTTGTTTTCTGACTCGCTTTGAGTGGCTGTTTGACGCTGATGTCATGATGAACCCCTTGTTATTTTTGCGTGATTAAATTATTTATCAATTGGTGCAAGCACGTTCACGAAACATCGATGGATTATATGGATTCGGATGAGATGATTCGGAACGAGATTTGTCCGGAACACTTTGTTTATCAGGCGCGTGTAACAGTAACGAAATGGTCTGTTTCAGTGTGCTGTTTTCAGCATGGAGTTTTTTGTTGTCCGCGATTACAACCATAATGTTTTGTGAAAGCTTATTGACCATTGCGTTAAGTCTTTCATTTTTTGATGATAGTTTTTTAATCTGCTTTTTCATGACTTCAATGTCGGCTGCTTGATTTTTACCCGATTCAATTTGATGTAATGCTTCATCGATATGGTGCTGTTTATTACACAGATGAGTGAGTTGATGGCGGGCAATTAAAGCCGTGGCGGTCAATTCCTCTTGGCTTGTAGCTAATTTATCGTGAGTTTCTTGTAATTTCGCTTCAGTTTCAATTAGAGAGCGTTGTGTTTGTTGTAATGCATGGGTTACGTCGTCAAATCTCTTTCGCGCACTTTGCAGCTCTTTTCCCATGGCCTGTACATTACTTATAGTATGACTTGCTGCCAAGTGCATTGCTTGGGTTACATTGTTAAGTGTTTCTGTTGTGTCTGAAGCGTTAGCGATTGTCTCAGTAAACGCATGGATTGCCGAGTCCATGCGTTCGTTTTGTTCATCTGTTTGACTGACAACTACATTGATATGTTCATGTACGCTTGAGAGTACTGCCTGAACAATAATGGCTGGTTGTTGCTCTAATTCGATTAGTGCTTCTTTATCCGTTTTAATTTGATGTAGTTGTGCTGCCGTGTACTTGGGTTTTTGTGACAACCATATCGACAGGGTAACAATGCCGCCTACAACCCCTCCAACAAGAAGACCAATGCCACCCGTGGCAACACCAAGAAAAGCCCCACCAACAGCTCCACCTATAACTCCACCACCCACGCCACCAATCGCACCACCACCGCCCATGGCTATGGCGGCAAGCGTGCCAGTAGGCATATCCGAATCTGTTTTTGTATTTACGGGATCTATTGTTACAGGCATGATAACTTCCTCATTGTTGGATTTATACTGACTTATCGTTCCATCGTTAGTCAGTGAGCACGTTTTTTTAACACAGTTTTGTTGGACAGAAAATCCAGCAAACCTATAGTTAGAATACATTGGCGTATTTTATATGCCAATGAGTAATGACATCATACGATACAGCCTATGCTTTTCTTTAGCACTCAGTATAACGATAATTTATAATATATGTCACGGGGATAATGATGTTTTTTTAAAAATATTTAGGGTGTTGTTTGAGTATGTTTCACACAATGTTGATAATAAAGAGATGAAACAACAGGTCAAGGAATTGCAAACACGCGTTGATTCACTGACATCCGAAAAATTTGATGCGGAAAAACGTGCGGCTGTTGCTGAAGCAAAATTTGAACAGCTTATAACCAGTCCAATTAAAAAATAATGGTATAATAAATTCAACCTAATTTCCCGGAAAAATTCAGGTACAATTTTTCGTGAAATTAGGTTGAATGTGGTTGATTGATGATGCCTTTGATATAAGCAATCGTTACACAAATGATTTTTTACAGGAGACTTTGTATTCAGAAATAGCACCTGTTGCATGTGTATTAATTAGCTATCGATTACCGTATTAATACGGTATACCTATGAATAAATTAATCTGATATATTAAATTAATCATTCGTACCTACTTCAATAATCCAATGTATACATTAGAAAAAAATCAGACTAATAAAAAAGAATGGGACGACTTAATCCTTTCCATTGATAAACCAAATTTAATGCAAACTTGGGATTATGGAGAAGCATTTAATCAAGTAGGATGGACAACAGAACGATATTTGGTTTATTACAACAATAATTTGATTGCTTTTTTTCAGGTTTTCAAAAAAAGAATATTTTATGCAACGTTGATAAAGTTACCAAGAGGCCCTTTATTTTTAGATGAAAGTTATTTGAATGCGCACTTAGTACCCGTTTTGAAAATAATCAGAAGGTCTTGGCGATTTTGGAAATGTCAGCATTTACAAATGGAATGTGAGTTACCACGGCTACCCTCGTATTATGATTTACTTTGTGGATTGGGATTTAGTCTCTCGAAGCGTTTATTCTGGGAGTCAACACAAGTTGATTTAACATTGAGCGAAGAGCAATTATTTAAAAATTTAAAAATGAATTGGAGAAATGCATTAAGAAAATCAATACAGTACAAGTTGGAGATAAAAAAAACAACAAATAGAGATGATTTTGATTGGCTTATTGAACAATATGAGGTTTTTAAAAAAAATAAAAAAATAGTCGATTTATCTAAAGCGATGCTGAATTCGTTGTATAATCAAATGATCGAAAATAACACCATTCATGTTTTAATCGCCCAGAACGAGGCTGAAAATATAGCAGGTGTGATTATTGTTACACATGGAAAAGGGTGCTCTTATTTTCTTGGATGGAATGGAGAACTAGGACGGAAATTAAACGCTCATAATTTTCTTTTGTGGAATGCGTTAAAGGATGCAAAAAAACGCGGAGAATGTTTTTTTGATTTAGGTGGGGTTTTATCAAAAAATAAATATAAATCAATATCTGATTTTAAATCAGGTTTAAGTGGAAAAAAATATGCACTAATCGGTGAGTTTTATTAAAAACGTGCGGCCGTCCTCGAAGCGAAATTTGAACAGCTTGTAACCCGTCCAATTAAAAAATAACGGTATAATAGATGCAAGGGCATTCAAAATGAACTCCATTAATATGTTGGTTGATCATAATCCAAGTGATGAAAGCAATACTTTTTTAAGGGGGAAAATAGTGGGGTTCAATGCCCACTTCCTTCATGAACAACCAACCCAATTTAGTGTTTTCGCCAGAAATGGAAAAAATGACATCATTGGTGGAGCAACCATATGGGAGCACAGCGATGCACTGTATATCGATATCTTGTGGGTTGATGAAAATTATCGAAACAAAAAAATCGGTTCCCAGCTCATTCATAAAATCATTGAACAGGCAGGTATGAAAAATATCAAAAAAATATTTGTTGATACTTATGACTTCCAAGCGGGTGATTTTTATATAAAACAGGGGTTTTTTGTCATAGGGCGTTTGGATAACTATTTGTTAGGCCATGACAGAATTTATTTCAAAAAGGATTTGGATTGAGCATTGGGTTAACCAACCCCCGCTGTAGGTTTATGCTATCCTTAGTAATAATCACGAATGATCATTGGATGTTATATGAAATATAATATGACTCAACAATATGCGAGAACTGAAGAAAAGCCAATTGCTGGATTTAGTGAATTAAATGACGCAACAAATTTTATGACAAAAAAATCGTCTAACGATGAAGACAAAGGAAAAAAAGTTATTTATAGACTGTACGACGACAGTGCTTTACTGAATCAACTTAACCCAGATAACATTGTTACCGTAAATGCTGGGTATGAAGATGGGAATCGTGATTTTGATACGATGCCGCCACTCTCTTGCAAGGTCAAGTTTCAACTTGTGAATACTACAGAGCGAAAATCTATCGCAAACTTTAATGATAAAGATGACGCCAGACTATTTGTTAGCAGTAAATGTGCTTCCGATCACACAATTTCTGATAACGATTTATTTTTTATATACCAGGACAATACTTTAATTGATTCATTGAATAAAATTATCATTGGCCATCGAAACAAAAAATCCGAAGGCTCCAGAGGTCAAGAGAAAGGGGCTACATTTCGCCCAAGTCCTTTGCCCACTCGACCCATTCCGCCTGGTGGTCCTACCGATTGTTGGGTTGAAAATGAGGAGGATAAGTAAATGCTGGGTAGTGAACGAACAGCCAATATAGTGGTCTAAAAAAAATCAACGCCTGAATTTCGGTCCCACAAATAAACTGGCCTGTTATAGTTGGTTTTAAACAAGAAAGCCATGCAATGGCCGTTATTAAAGAAGACCGTTATGCTACCTGATGATATAAAAAACGATTACTACCAAGCGTTACTCGATAAAAACACCAACTATGAAGGCGTGTTTTACGTTGGCGTTAAAACCACCGGTGTATTTTGTCGACCAACATGCGCTGCAAGAAAACCCAAATTTGAAAATTGCGAGTTCTATCAAACTGCACAAGAAGCGTTGCTTGCGTCCTTTCGCCCCTGTAAGCGATGCCGTCCGCTATCACATCCAAACCAGGTATCTGATATTGTGCGCATGCTGGTTGAAGCGGTGGAATTAAATCCTTCCAAACGATGGAAAGATAGCGATTTTGATGCATTATCTATTGATGCATCCACGGCTCGTCGCCAATTTCAAAAACGATTTGGCATGACGTTCGTTGAATACGCCAGAGCACGACGTTTGGGGTTGGCGTTCAAGCAAATTCGTAATGGTGAGTCGGTCATCGATGCGCAACTGAATGCAGGCTTTGAGTCCAGTAGTGGATTTCGTGATGCGTTTTCCAAAATCATGGGCGCGCCACCTTCATCAACGAAAAAACAAGCTCAAGTTTTAAAAGCATCCTGGTTGGACACGCCACTCGGACCCATGGTTGCTATTGCATCGGACGATGCATTGTACCTTTTGGAATTTGTTGATCGTCGGGGATTGGAGAGAGAGGTTGAACGTCTGCGGCAACGAACAAAATCCGTCATTATTCCCGGTACCACCACACCGATTGTATCGATTGAGCAGGAATTAAAAGCTTGGTTTGATGGAACCTTGAGGGTATTTAAAACACCGCTGTTTTTACTGGGCAGCCCATTCCAACAGAGCGTTTGGGAGGCATTGTGCCGTATTCCTTATGGTGAAACTCGAAGTTATCTTGAGCAGGCAGCGGCGATTGAGAAGCCATCCGCTTGTCGCGCAGTTGCCAATGCGAATGGAGCGAATCAACTCGCCATTGTTATTCCTTGTCACCGGATCATTAATAGTAATGGTGATCTGGGTGGGTACGGCGGTGGTATAGCACGTAAGCAATGGTTGATTGACCATGAAAAACAACATGTATTGAGTAAATAATAATGACCAATCTTTCACAGATCACTTTAAAACTGGAATTGGCAGCATGTTCGCCCAGCTCAACCCGTATGTTTTTTAAAACGGGTGTAGGTGAATACGCTGAACATGATCAATTCATCGGGGTTAAAACGGCCGTGTTACGTTCCATCGCAAAGGAGTTTCACGCGCTATCTATTCCAGATCTTCAGACATTGATTGAATCGCCGATTAACGAAAAACGCATGTTGGCGCTGTTTATTTTGGTCAACCAATATCAAAAAGGCCCCTTGGATAAAGAAGTCTGCTATCAGTTTTACATCAAAAATTTGGCCCACATCAACAACTGGAGTCTCGTTGATGCCTCTGCTCACTGGATCATCGGCGCGCATCTCATGTATGACGATAAAGACCCGCTGTTGAAACTAGCCAATTCAGACACCATGTGGGAGCGACGCGTTGCGATTGTGTCAACTTGGTATTTTATTCGACATGACTCACTGGAATGGACCGTCAAGCTTGCCGAGCTATTACGCCACGATCGGCATGACTTAATTCATAAAGCTGTCGGTTGGATGTTACGAGAAGCAGGCAAACGCGATCAAAAAATCCTGATTGGATTTCTTGATCAATATGCTAACACCATGCCACGCACAATGCTGAGGTATTCAATTGAGAAATTATCTGCTGAACAACGCAAAATTTACATGCGGAAATAAAGAGTTGAGTCTCTCAAAAAACATAAGATCAGCGTCAATACTGATTTAATCATAAGGAAACCAACCATGAATGCGATAACACAAGAAAATAAAGCACGAACATTTTACTCACTTCATCAAGGACAAAACATACTTGTTTTACCGAATGCTTGGGATGCCTCCAGCGCTAAATTATTTGAGCAAGCAGGGTTTCATGCCATTGGTACCACCAGTGCTGGCATTGCAACATCATTAGGGTATGCGGAGCCTGAGAAAATTTCTCGGGAAGACATGTTAATGTCGATACGACGTATTGTTGATTCGGTTTCCCTACCCGTGAGTGCTGATATTGAAGCTGGATATGCGTCAACTGCTAAAGGCGTTGCAGAGACTGTTGAAATGGTCATTGCGGCAGGTGCCGTTGGAGCTAACATTGAGGACTCACCTGGAATAGAAAATGAACCATTGCTCAGTATTGAGCAATATATTGAACGTCTTCAAGCCGCACGGGAGGCCGCGAATAGGACTCTTTCCCCGTTTGTAATTAATGCGAGGACAGATATCTATTTATTTAACATCGGTGATAAAAGCAATCAATTTTCTCAAGTTGTGGCGCGTGCAAATCGGTATCTTGAAGCGGGCGCTGATTGTATTTTTGTTCCTGGAATTGGCGATCCAAACATTATTGCTCGGCTTGCTCAGGAAATTAATGGGCCAATCAATATTCTGGCGAATCCGGGTGTTCCAACAACGAGCGAATTACAAAAACTGGGTGTTAAGAGGGTTAGTACCGGTTCAGGACCAATGCGATCAACGTTGACATTGATACGACAAATTGCCAATGAGTTATTTACTGAAGGGTCATATAAAAACTTTACAACCGATATCATTCCTTATAATGAGGTCAATGCGTTTTTTCAATAAAAAAGAGCGTATCTCAAACATAATGCCATTCTAAAAAGGTTTTACAAAAGTCTTTTTGAATGCTATTATGTTTGCAACTTGATTCGACTTCTTACACAAACGGGTAGAAAACCAATGGATATCGTGGACGAAATAATTTCTGATTGGACAGTTCAACGCCCCGATATTGATTGTAGTGGAAAGGCTGTTGTCGGCAGAATATTGCGTAGCTTCTCTCATGTTATTGTGGCACTAGATAAATCCCTTAAGCCGCTTGGCCTGACACCCAATATTTTTTCTGTTCTGGTTACTATCAGGCGCAAAGGTCCTCAAGCAGAAATATCGGTTAAGAACATCATGGAAGAGGTTCTTGTGACCTCAGGGGCAATGAGTAATCTGATAAACAGGCTGATTGAATTGGATTTCATAACCAAACGTAAAGGTATTGAGGAAGAAGATGCACGTTCTGCATTTATCAAACTCACCCCAAAAGGACTTGGTCTCATAGATAAAGCGATGGAAATTCAAGCCGCTTGTGAACGTAAATTGACGCAAACATTAAGCGATGCAGAAAAACTACAGCTTGCAGAATTATTAAGAAAAATGCTACCGGAGGATCAGTCCTATGTTTAAAATGGCTAACGAACGACTCATTACTCGATATTTTGAGGATGTTTGGAATAATGGCAATCTTGATGTGCTCGATGAAATTATTGCTGTGGATTACATTAATCACAGCCCCGGAGCTCCGAATCCACTGCCTGGGCCTAGTGGATTAAAGCCTATTATTGCAGGGATCCGTAAGGCTTTCCCTGATCTGAACTATGTTATAGAAAATATGGTGATTTCTGAAACGCAGGTTGCCGTTCATACCACCATGCATGGAACGCATACAGGTGACTTTTTTGGATTGGCACCAACTAACAAAAAGATAAAAGTTAGTCAGATGCAGATTGAACGCATAGCCAATAATCAAATCATTGAGCATTGGCGATTAACGGATGATCTCGCTATGTTACGCCAGTTAGGTCAAATACATGAATAGTAAATTTGAAATTATCCATGCGGTCAGTCAAGAAAAATTGATAGATAATCCACAATGGAACATGCCCTATGTACCAGCTATTAGGGTGCTGTCGGGTAAACCGGTTTATATCTCCGGTGTGAATGCCGCACCAATTTATCATTCACATCCACATGAACCTGAAGAATTTCAAGAATTGGATTTTAGTCTTGAAAATCAGGCTAGATTGACGATGGAGAACCTTGAAGTCATTCTCAAAGCATCAGGTGGAACACTAAAGGATGTTGTGCAATTATTTGTATTTATTGTTGATGCTCAAAAAAATGGAGATAAAATAGGAAAAATTGTGTCTAGCTTCTTTGGCGATCATCTATGCTCATCAACGGTTGTTGGGGTAACTGATTTAATTACGGATGCAAGACTCATTTTAGAAATCACAGCAGTTGCATATATTTGAAACATGACTGAAATTGGTATGGCATGGCTAACACCTGAAGGATTTATGTATAATGATTAAAGAATTGATTGGCGATTACAACGCATTTTTTTCAGATTTGCTTTATCGAATGAAGCAAGCTGATATTGATATCAGTCGTATGCCTATGAGCCATTTGCTTTATCGCACCGCTACAACATCCGAATACGAGCGACTGAGAGATGAGTTAAAAAAACATTGTAGCGAATTTGTTGAAACACAATTTAACGATCGCGCTGTCTCTATTCTTATTTTAAAAGAACCATTGCGCTTAGAAGATGGATTTACCGTTTCGATGATTGAATTACCTGCGCCTCGCCCTGTACACATATACCCCAGTGGGCTGGAAAGTATCGGCATAGTGGTTGGAAATAAATTACTAGGGTTTATCAAACAACATGAGCATGTGTTAACGGGCGTTAAAGATCATGGACAGCACTGTTTGCCGGCATTCATTACCTTTGATAACGACAAAACAGCCAAGTTTTATGATATCTCTTTGAGAGACATTGTCATATTGCAGGGATGGGAGATTGCGAATCTTACGTAGCAGAGAAACTTAATAATCGTATGCACGTCACTGATAACGCGGATTGTAATTTTTTGAGGAAAATTTTGTGACGTTTAAGCAAAACTGGGAAAAAACAGATGCACAGGTTACTCTGTCTTGTGACACGATAACCGCCATGGTCGAGCAGGCATTTCCTGATAATCAGCTTGATGCATACGAATTAATTTCTGGTGGCTGCGCTAATCTGAATCTCAAAATAAATTTGAAATGGGGTGATGCACTCTTTATTTTACGGGTTTACCTCCGCGATAAAGACGCCGCATACCGTGAACAAAAACTGGGTCTGCTTTTAAAACCAGCGGTACCTGTGCCGCAAGTTTATTTTATTGGCGATCAAGATGATTGCCGTTTTGCGATCACCGAATTTTTACCAGGCATCCCTCTGCGAGATTTGCTACTAGGCGATGAGCCCTTTGATTTAAGCACCATCATGCATGAAACGGGAATGATGTTAGCTAAAATTCAAGGTTATCATTTTTCAACCGCAGGGTTTTTGGATAAAGATTTAAACATTAGGCAAGCTACTTCACAAGACGACTGTATTGAGTTTGCTCAGACGTGCTTAAAAAACTCAACGGTTCTGAACTGTTTACGTGACGAGACAATAGTAAAAATAGGGTCTTATTTTGAAAAATACAAAACCCTATTGGCTGATGAGCAAGCAGCGAATTTGGTTCATGCTGATTATGATCCAGCAAACATACTGGTCAATTGGGTGGACGGAAGTTGGAAAATCAGCGGCATTTTGGATTGGGAGTTTGCTTTTTCTGGTTCTACACTGTGGGATGTTGCTAACATGCTGCGTTATGCACATCACATGCCAGCCATGTATGAGGATTCATTTCTTCAAGGACTACAAGAAAGCGTTACGTTATCATGCAACTGGCGTATCACAGTTCATCTTTTGAATATAATTTCATTGCTTGATTGTTTGGGTAGGTGCCAACCTGATGAACGACCTAATCAGTGTGCTGATATTTGTGGATTGATTGACCATATTTTGCAATACTAGCGAAACACAGGGAGTATTGATGAACTCGATGAAGAGAAACACGATGCCAGAACGTCTAGCTGCATTTATCTGGTATTTTCTGCGTAGTCACTCTGTTTCCATAGCTGGTTTTTTGCTTGTTACCATCATTGCTTCTTTTGAAATTTCACTGGGTCCTTACGTATTAAAAATGATTATTGATGCAGCAACCATGAGTGCTGACAGTACCGCACTTTTTTTACAGACTGTGATTTATCCCGCTGTGTTCTATATTTTTCTAACCCTGATCCACAACGCAGCCATGCGAGGATACCATTACATTTGTTTGAAATTATTTCCAAAACTCAGGACTGAAATTTCTGTTGCCTTGTTCGATCATTTAACCAAACATTCTTTGTCGTTTTTCCAAAGGAATTTTTCTGGTGATCTTGCCAATAAAACCCAATGTGTCGCGGAAGGCGTTGAATCGATTGTTCAAACCGTTAACAGATATATATTGGGAAATATTTTTACCTTGATCATTGCCTTAGTTTTGTTAACCACAGTGCATGTGTATTTTGCTGTTGTTTTACTGGTAGGGATTATTGTCTATGTTATGAATGGTTATCAATTGGCAAGAAAAACATCGCTTGTAGCGCATGACTTTTCAGAAGCGAACAGTCAGCTGTCGGGGCAACTGGTCGATAGTATTTCCAACATAATAAATGCTAAGATTTTTTCGAATACTTCCTTCGAAGCAACCCGTATTGAAGATGCCGTCAATTGTGTTGGAACGCAGGATAAATTGTTGCAACGGCGAATCATATACACCGATTTTTGTTCAAACATGATTTTTACATTGCTAATTACTCTGTTGATGGCAGGATTGATCTACTTCAGAGTGCAGGGATCGATTACAGTTGGTGATTTTGCATTTATTTTGGGATTATCCATCACCATCGTGAATATGGTAAATGGCTTGACACAAGCCATGCCGAATTTATCCAAAGACATTGGGAAATGTCAGCAAGCCTTGAATGTCATCATTGTTCCGCATGATATTCAGGATCGTGATAATGCTGCTCTGTTGCGCGTTACAGAGGGGCAAATTTGTTTCAGAGATGTCCATTTCAATTACGACAAAAGCAAAATATTATTTGACAATTTTAACCTTACGGTTAAACCCAAACAAAAAATTGGTCTTGTTGGCTATTCTGGTGCAGGTAAGACATCGTTAATTAGTCTGCTCCTGCGCCTTTATGAAATTCAGAGTGGTGAAATCAGCATTGATAAACAAAATATCAGTTCCGTTGCCCGTGATAGCTTAATGAGAAACATGGCTCTTATTCCTCAACAAACCGAGTTGTTTCATAGAAGCCTGATGGATAATATTCGATATGGAGATACAAAGGCGACTGATGAGGCTGTCTTTGTAGCGGCCCATCTGGCAAAATGTCATGAGTTTATCATGCAACTTCCTGATGGATATCAGTCCATGGTAGGTGAAAGAGGCATTATGCTCTCTGGCGGGCAACGACAACGAATCGCCATTGCCCGCGCCATCCTGAAAAATGCGCCAATTTTAATTTTGGACGAAGCTACTTCTGCGTTGGATTCTGTCACTGAAAAAGAAATTCAGGATGCGCTACGCGTCGTGATGACAGACAAAACAGTAATTGTCATTGCGCATCGACTTTCAACCATTATGTCCATGGACAGGATCTTGTTTTTTGATGGTGGTAAAATTATTGAGGACGGATCTGTCGCTGAATTACAGGAAAAAAACGGATGTTTTTCCAAATTACTGACTATGCAGAGAGACGGGTAGGATACATAAACAGTGTAATTTAATAAAAGCGAGGGCATAAGCATGACTTATTATCTGTATTCCGCGCGCAGAAACTCAGTTAATGCTTCCGAGATGAATCCTTTCCAAGCCTCTCGTTCATTTGCTTCACAACAAAGCGTCACACGATAAAAACTAATCGCAAATTTTATGTTGCTTAATCGTTCGGCTATTTGTAATGCTTTCAGCAGTCTATTTTTAGGTTCGAATTTAACCCAGTTATTCAAATAGCTATCTCGAATCGTAATATAAGGAGGACTTGATTCGGAGATCATGTGGTTGCGTTTTGCGCTGCTTAAACACGAGGTCAATGAGAAAAATGGGTGTGATATAACGGCATCGCCCCAGTCACTGATGACAAGTTGTTCATCAGTGCCAATTAAAATATTGTTATCATGAAAGTCACCATGTTCGATGGTTTCGGGGATCTGAAACTCGGATAATTGACGACATAATTCTGCAATTTTGGGCTTCAACGTGCGTAATTTGGTTATTTCTATATGGGTCAGTCCATCATCTTTCAATGTTGCTTCTTCACTGAGTAATTGCAAATACAGTGAGGGGAGGGCGGACAATCGCCAATCTGGCACGCCAAGCGATAACAGTTGATCAACGTGAGAAATCATACCGATTTGGATTGAGCTGTAAGCCTCAATGGCGCTGTTTATAAAATTAACCTGGTATTTTTTTTGTAAAATATCACGAAGTGGAACACCAGCATCCGTCATGATCATGGCGTGAAAATCTTCATTTGTAGCCATGATGTGAGGTAGAGAAGCCGGATAAAATCGAGTCAAGTAGGGCAATAGCTTGGTTTCAATAGCAAAAGGCAGAGCGATTATTTTTAAATAATAGATCCCGATTGAAGTTGCAATCCGATGCACGCAGGACCAAGGTACTTCACGGATAGTTTCCGTTTCGCCTCGTATGGTGTGGCCTTTTGAGGTTAGATACTCTTTCGCCCAAGTTATTGCTGATTGTTGATGTTCAAGCACACCCATTACTATGAAAGCCTGATTGAGAACTTGGTGAATTGTATCATAATATTGATTGTAGAAACGACCGCAATGCCTGCGTAATTCGGCCCTTATGCCGACCATACTCTATGTATCCAGGGCACTGGGTTATCGGGTAAAAGCTCAGGACATATTTAATATATCCCAATTGCTGCACCAGTTTATACGCATCAAGTAATCTGTCCTTGCTTTCAAAGGTCAGCCAATTGATTAAATAACCATCACGAAGCTCGTTGTATGTTTCGCTCCCCTCTATAATATTGTGCTGGCGAGCTGCACCGAATAAAAAGTTCACTAAAGAAAAAAATGGATGGGTTATTACGGCTTCACCCCAGTCATTGACGATCAGGTCATTGTGGTCGTTTACCAAGATATTGTTATCATGAAAGTCACTGTGATCAATGGCTTCTGGAATGTGGTACTGCGCTAGCTGATGACAAAGCTCGATAACTTTGTGATGCGAATGTTTTAGTTCGTCGATTTCTGTTTGAGTTAACCCATAGGATTTTAGGAAGTCATCCTTGTCCAGAAATGCCATATAAAGCGAGGGCAGGGCGGCGAGTCGCCAATCTGGAACGCCCAAGGCTAGCAGTGCATCAATGTGGTTAGCAGCACCTTTCTGTATTGTGGCATAGGCGGTTAGCCCTTTGATCGCGAGATCAACTTGATAATTGGCGCGTAAAATAGTTTGCAGCGGAGTACCACAATCGCGCATGAGAAAACAGTGCAAGCTTTCACTTTGGATCACAACCTCGGGTAATAATTTTGGAAACAAATCCCTGAGAAAATGAATTAAATTTGGTTCGATGTCGAAAGCAGGAACCATCTTTTTTAAATAAAAAATGCCGGAGGATGTTGAAATTCGGTGTACGCTCGCCCAAGGTTCTTCGTGGATCACTTCGGGGGTATGTTGAATGACAATTCCATTGGCGCTGAAATAATCTTCTGCCCAGGTTGTTGGTGATTTTAGGTTAGAATGCATTTGTAATCTCCTGAGCGTTGACGTTCAATCTATATTTTAAGGGATTTTTATCCCAGTTGATTCTTCCCCATCTTGGTGTAAAATCAGGTGAGAAATGTTGCCTTGTTTATCCTTAAATAATTCAATTTTGACATCAGGTATTTTGCTGAAAAATTTTGTTTCTGACTCAGGGAATAGTTTTATTTTAGATTGGTTTTCTATTTGAGCCGTTATGTAATCTTTTTCTAAACAAATAACCAGGGTAGATGTTTGCGTTGTGTAGTAAATGTTCACAGGCGTTATGGTGTATGAGCCAATGAATTTGGTAAGCGCTTCAGGTGAAAGTAATATTTCTTTTCTTTCTGATGGTGGTATCACGGATTTGTTGTAGGCTAACTCTGCAATGTTCAAGCCAATACTTTGTGGAACAAAACCTAATGCAATGAGATTGGCTAGAACGATGATAGTGAGCTCATCTTCTGGAAAATAGATCATAAACGTATTAAATCCGTTAATTCCACCGCCATGAGTTATTGCTTTATGCCCATCTAATGATTGGATGCTTACACCGAGTCCATACGTGTTTTTAAATGGTTGTATCATTTTATTAAGCGATTGCGGCGAAATGATTTTTCCTTCGAACAATTTTTCTTGCCAGCGGAGCAAATCTTGCGTGGTTGAGTAAAGAGAGCCTGCTGCATAAGGGATGCTCATATCGAGAAAATCTGTATTGCGAAGGCCATTGGGAGTTATTTCATAGCCAGATGCACGTTGTAACAGAATTTCTGAATGAGAGTCGTAACCAGAATCATTCATTTCAAGCGGTTTGAATATGTTGTTCACAATAAATTTTTGATAGCTTTGACCACTCAGTTTTTCAATCAGGTAGCCGAGCAGGACATAAGCTGAGTTGTTATACTCAAAGTCTGATCCGGGTTTGAAATTTAATGGTTTGTCGTGAAAATACGCTATCTGTTGTTCAGGCGTTTTCGCGCTCGTTGCAAAAGCAGTAAAATCTGGAAATTTGGTGTAATTTGGAATCCCGGATGTATGGTTTAACAAGTGAAAAATTGTAACATCGTTCCAAGAAGAGGGCGCATCGGGCATGTATTTATTAAGCAGGTCAGTTATTTTTAGTTTACCTTGTTCTTCCAGCAACAAAATAGCGGCAGCGGTAAACTGCTTCGTCAGCGATCCCAATCGAAATTTTGTAGTAGACGAATTGGGCATTTGCCATTCGAGATTAGCAAATCCATATCCCTTGTTTAATAATACATGTCCTTTTTGTGCGACAAGAATAGATCCCATGAATTGCTTGTCGTCTACATAGGACTGAATGATATCATTCATACGTTTAGTCTGTACTTTATCCATTATTTTCTCCTTGGAAAATTAATGCATCGCCAAAAAACAAGAATTTGACATTATCCTGACACGGAGTTGTTATTTTTTTTCTAGTCTTCGTAAGTGATTACCTATCGCTCGTGATCGCACCATTCACCGTTAACGTTAAGACAGCGTGGGAGAGGAACCTTCGTTTCTGAAACAATTATTTTTTGCTCATCTGGAATGGTTGGTTCTCGAATGCTACATTTGACCATAATATTTTCTTTTTATTTGATTTAGGAGTGGCCATTGATTCCAATGACCACTTGTTAAGGCATCAAACGTCATTGCTTGCTTATAATCTTCATGAATTGAGCTTTTTGTTGGTCATTTAAATTTTCATAAATGTCATGATAAGTCATTACTTTATTCTTTATGAGTTCACCTGCAGCCTCGGCTTGTGCCATACCAAAAGCATTCAGTTGTGCTGAGTCGATTGGTGATGTGGATTGAACAATTTGAGTTTCCATTTGTTCTACACTCATCGTACTATCGTCAGATTGAATCATTATTTTTTCTGCTTGATTTTTCCAGGAGCTTATAAGCGGCATGATTTTTGCTTTTTGCTCTGCGGTTAAATCAAGATTTTTGATCTGATCGATTGGATCAGGATGCGTGGTTGATGGTTTCGCAACATCAGGGCATTGTAATCCCATACGGAAAAATTGCCGCTCTTGTTGCTGTAATTCATGATATTTGGTTTTTTGTTGGTCATTTAATAGATTATATAAATTATGTCTGAATGTTGCCGTTTGTACTTGGCCTATCACCATATTTTTTTTTGCATCAGTCACTATACTGTCCAGACGAGTTTCATCGATGGTTGGTGATGTAGCTACTTGATTCAATAGTACGTTTATCGCTTTGCCGGCGTCACCAACTTTGTTGCTTTCCGCATCAAAACTTTTTTTCATTACTTTAAATTGATCTTTTTGAGCCTGAGTTAAATTAAGCTCATTTACGCGATGTAGAACATCTGGATTTTTTATTTTTAATAATGCCTGATATGCCGGTGTATTGCAGTCATCTGCATAGGCGACTGCTCCTTGGAGGCCCATTGTTAGGCCAAGTGCTAAAATGGCGACATTGATTGCTTTTACTTTCATGATATTATCCTTGTTTATCGATGGTAATCAATTTAGTGGTGGACATTGAATTCCACACATTCAATGTCCAGCTGAAAAACACCAAATGTTACTGTTTGGCCAATGGGTTTTTCCATATTTTCATGAATTGAGCTTGTTGTTTCGCATTCAAGATCTCATAAATCTCATGGGCAGTCATAATGCTGTTTTTTTGTTCTACTTCAACAGAATCAGCTTGTGCCGTAGCAAAATCATTAAGTTTTTCTGAATCGATTGGTGATGCGGATTGAACAATTTGTTTTTCCACTTGATTGTAACTCATGTCACTATCATCAAATTGGCGTAGTAATTTTGTTGTTTGATCTCGATATGACTGGATGAGGGGCATGATTTTTGTTTTTTGTTCATCAGTCAAATTGAGCTCATTGATATGATCATATGGGTCAATGTTGAGAGGTAATTTCTTTGCGATGTCAGGACATTGCAGACTCATTTGGAAATATTGTCGTTCTTGTTGTTGCAATTCGTGGTATTTGGCTTTTTGCGTGTCATTTAGCAAATTATATAAATTATGTCTAAATACAACTGACTGAGGATAACGAGCAATCACATTATTTTTCCAATCAAGCAGTAGGCTATCTAAACGAGCTCGGTCGATTGTTGGTGTTGTAATGATTTGTTCCGTTTGCTTAGCAATTGATTTCAATGAATCCATGGATTTTTTGCTCTCGGCATCAAAATTATTTTTCAATGTTTTAAATTGATCTTTTTGAGTTTGGGTTAAATTAAGTTCGTTTATGCGATGCAGAACATCAGGCGCTTTGATTTTTAATAATGCCTGGTATTCCGGCTTATTGCAGTCATCTGCGTATGCGACTGCTCCCTGGAGGCCCATTGTTAAACCGAACGCTAATACAGATAATTTAATTATTTTATTGTTCATTTTTATCTCCTTTTATTACAGACCATTTTTTTTCGCTATTTGCAGGACCAATTATAAATTGATTAATTGCGACACCGGTGGGAGCGTTCACTGATGATGTGCGCGTAATTAGCATAGTGATAATAACATTTTGTTTTGAATATTCTTTCGCGCCTTGATACATGATTAACATTGGAAGTTGCACTCTCCATGAATATGCATTACCCAAGATGCCTTTTTGCAAAATTACAGGTGGTTTTGTTGCTACGGCAGATACTATTAACTTTTTGTCTTTAACAGCATCAAGATTTTTGGATTTATCCAAAGCAGCCATAAATTCCTTCCAGCCAATGTCCGTGAAAAATCCGGATAGATTTTGTATGTTTTCTCGGTAATTTTCGAAATTATAAGTAAATGTTGCCACAGCCGTTGAATTTGCCCATGTCAATACTTCACTATCAGATTGGTTTGGTTGAGAAAGCGCGGTTTCTTGTGATACAGGTGCGGTGGCGCTTGAAGGTGTGGATTGATCGGTGCTTTGTGTTGTGTCTGCAATACTGGCGAAGGGAATAGTAAGCCCGAGTGCTAAAATTGCGGCATTGATTGCTTTTATTTTCATGATACTCTCCTTGTATATTTATTTTAATCCCTATTGTTGGAATTAATGGTCTTTCCATACTATAGACAGGGAATCACAACAAAGCAAAAATGCTTAGATTGCCCGCCACTATTTTATTGGTTGTATATTTTAACCAATTTTTTATGCAAGATATCTTTGTCATTATTTCACACCAATTATTACGTTCATATACCGTATAAATACGGTATTGATCATCTAAATATTAAAATGGCTGGATGATTGTCATAAACCAACGACAATGATAAATGGTTGAATTTATCGCGATAAATCAAACACGCTCCCCATTTGATTTGTCACAGCATTTTTGTACACCATTTCAGCCACACTGATATCTTGAATGGCAACGCCAACGGATTTAAAAACAGTGAGGTGTTCTTTTAAATTGGGTAATGGTTTTTTTAGTATAGATCCTATCTCAAGCAATGACTGGATCTTAATGACGCTTGATTCGACTGCATTGATAATTTCCCCCGCCTCCGATAATGCAGCTTCAATTTGGTCAACCACGGTTATCGCGTGTTTAAAAACATCCGGTGCAATTTCCCGCATGGCTTTAGAATGGGATCCGATGGCGTTGATATGCGCATCTGGTTTTATATCTTTGTAATGAATCAAGGGCTCAGTGCTTTGGGTTGCCGTACAAATAATATCGGCTTCTTTGACTGCTTGAGTCAGATCAGTAAAGACCTGCGTTTTAAATTGATGCTCAATTTGCTTGGAAAAAGTTATTGCATGTTCATGCGTACGAGACCAGATGGAAACGCGCTTAATGGTGCGCACATGTGCTACGGCTTCCAATTGTGTCATCGCTTGAGCGCCTGAGCCAATGATTGCAACATGAGATGCATCATCACGTGCAAGCAGGCGCGTTGCCAAGCCAGATATGGCGCCTGTACGTAATGCAGTTAAATACGCTCCATCCATGAGCGCTTTTGGCTGCCCGGTTGTGGCATTTAACAACAGAATAACGCCGTTTATCGTCGGTATTTTTTGTGAATGATTATTGGGAAACAATGACACAACTTTAATCCCAAGCTGTTGCCCTTGTTGTAAATAGGCGGGCATTGACAGACTCACGGCTTGTTCATTTTTTATCGGAATCGCCGTGCGTAATGGTAATACAATGCGTTGGTTGGCTAATTGTATAAAAGCATTTTCCATGGCATCGATTGCTTCACCCATGGTTATGCATTTTTTTACATCTGTTTCAGATAGAAAAATCATGTTCATTGTTTATCCTCACGCAGATGTTTATTTGGAGTAAGACGCCAAGAGCTTGCCGATTCGGTTGAGGCCTTCTTTTAATAAAGCTTCTGGACGTCCAAATGAAATCCTTATCGCATGTTTGCTTCCGAATACTTCAGCGGGCATCAGCAATACCTTATATTCATCCAGTAATTGACGACATAACAGTTCAGCATCCCATGAGTCAGGTAAATCGATATAAGCAAATGGCGTACCTTGGGGTTCAATTAAACTCAATTGTGGCCAAAGATTCACGAAGTCTTTCAGTATTTTTTCACCGTTTAGAACCAGCTCATGATAGGCCTCAATATGGTGTTTGTAGTTTTTCAATATTTCGATGGCCAAATACTCACACAAGGAGGAGTTGGTAACCGTTGTGTACCGTTTGTAATTCACCATATCGTTAACCAAACGCTCATCACCAATGAACCAACCCACCCTTAAACCTGGATACCCATAAATTTTCGACAAACTGCTAACGGCTGCGGTTTGTCCTTGCAAATGAACGACACTGCTAGCGTAAGTCGTGAGGTACTCTTCGTCATTTAATAAAAAAATGCCTTTTTCATGGCATAGGTTAGCCAAAGCCTGCATATCATGCTCATTTATCTGAAGCCCTAGCGGGTTATTTGGACTCGTTAAAATGATTAGTTTCGTCGTTGGTTTTAAGTTATCGACAATCGTATTCAGGCTTATTTGATAACCATGACTGCGATCCAGATGTATTTTTGTAACATCACATCCAATATGGGTAGGAACTTCCCATGATTGTTGCCAACCAGGAACAAACGTGATGACATGATCATCAGGCGATAAAAATGAACGATAGAACAAGTACAGCGCTTCTTGGCTGCCATTGGTAATGAGTACGCGTTGGTAATTGACGTGGTACATATCAGCAATGATGCGACGCAACGCTTCTTGTCCCACATCAATACTATAATTTAAATCATAGTTTTTGATAAATTTGATATCATCAATGTGATGAGGATGAATGCCACTTTCAGCTAAATCAATGTCAAAATGCCCATTCGCAATCGAAAAAAGCCAATCCTGTATGTGATAATTTGATATTTTTTTCATGCTTCCCTCATTTATTTGGTATGAAAATAGTGCCTTGCATGTATAAATGGCATGTTCCTGACAATAAGACGCGTGAGTCTTTTACTTCACAGTCGAGAGCTCCTTGGCGCTTGAGCCCTTGAAGCGCATGAATGCTATTTTTATTTAATCGATTGGACCAATAGGGCGCTATTACGCAATGAGCAGAACCGGTAACAGGATCTTCTGGTACATTGCAAGCCGGATAAAAACAGCGAGAGTAAACATCGTAATTTTTTCCTGGTGCTGACAAAATAATGCCTCGATAATCAAGTTGGCTAATGGTGAATAAATCAAGTTGTGCCTGTTGCACATCGGCTTCATCATCAAAAATACACAGCAAGTCGAATGTGCTTTGATAGACTTCTTTAGGCTCTATATTAATGGCCTTTAAAAAAACAGCAGAGGGCATTGTTTTTTTGTAGGGAAGGGCGGGGAAGTCCATTTGCAATTGGTTATTTTGTCTGGATACACGCAACTCACCACTTTGACTTTGAAAAATAATTTCTGAGCCTTGATGATTCAACATATTAAATAAGACAAACGCACTGGCCAATGTGGCGTGTCCGCAAAGAGCGACTTCTGTATTGGGTGTAAACCATCGAATCTGATAATGGTTGTCAGCAGGAACGATAAATGCCGTTTCAGATAAATTGTTTTCTTCGGCGATGTTCTGCATTTGTTGGTCTGTTAACCACGATTCTAATGGACAAACAGCCGCTGGGTTTCCTTTGAAAACGGATGTTGCGAATGCGTCTACTTGATATAAAGTTAGTTCTTTCATTTTTATATTCTATAAGATACCATGGAATTATTTTAACATGCAACGCTAGTATATAGCAAGCTATGTTTATAGGGGTAATGAGTGTACACATCAACATTGATAAAAAAGGCAGCGCGGCTTTTAGAGAAAAAAGCGAATATTTTGTTAAAGCCTCACAACATAATGCATGGCTATACTTATTTTTTAATGGCGCTGTACACTCAGGATGGAATGACTCAAACGGAACTTCAAAACGTCATTGGAATTGAACAACCAACGGTTGTCCGCACCTTGGATCGTATGGAACGAGATGGATTGATTGCGAGGAAGCAAAGTCCTACTGACAGGCGGGTGTTTAATATTTTTTTGACCGCTAAAGGGATGGCTTGTAAGGACGCTGTTCTGTCCAGTGCGGCAGACTTGAATAAGTCGTTATTGTTTTCCTTGAGTGATGATGAGCAGACTGCGATCCATGACTATCTGCAGCGGTTAGTTGCTAATCTGGAGCGTGAGTGACAGGATGATCATGCATCAACGGCAACCGTTTCTCTGGCAGCTCGTTTTAATATTCGGTTAAGACCACGCAAGTTAACAACATTGGTTGACAATAAAACACCAGAAATCACAATTAGGCCACCGATAATCTGTACGGACGTAATAGACTCTCCAAGGATGGCTGCAACGAGCACAGTAACCACAGGAACCAAATTAAAAAATACTGAGGTGTTTCCCGCGCCCAAATGAGTGATGCCATAATTCCAAAATAAATAGGCAAGCACCGATCCGAAGAACGCCATGTAAACTAGTGAAATATAAACAGGCCCAGTTTGATGTAATAATTGCGACATATTTACGTCATGGCTCGCCATCAAGATTAAAGTAATCGCTCCAATAAACATTGTCGCGGCTGTTGTAATAATCGGTTTGCTGTCATTCAGGTAGCGTCGACCAAATACCCCATAAGCTGCCCAACAAATGTTGGCTGCCATGATGAGCCAGTCACCTGATGCAATCTTTAGATGAAGCAAAACATCCAATGATCCTTGGGTTATGACAGTAATGACACCTATTAAACTCAGCAACAATCCAATGCGTTGAGTGGCGTTAATTGAATTTTTTAGAAAGATTCCTGATAATAATAGGGTAACCAATGGATTGCTTGCCATAATTAGTGATCCGTTAATGGCCGTTGTGTGCTTTAAGCCTATAAACAGTAGCCCATTAAATCCGGCAACGCCAATAACGCCCATGAAAAGGTACACCCAAGCGTTGCGTTTTATTGTTTCTTTGATGATTGCCTTCGATTCAAGACACAAAATCATTGGGAGAATAAACAACGACGCCAATGAAAACCGAATGGCTGCCGCTGACATAGGTGATAGTTGCTCAATCACGGTTTTACCAATATTAAAATTGGTTCCCCAAAATATTGCCGACAAAGTTACTAATATTAGTGCAATCTTTTTTTTCATAAATTATCTCAATTTTTCATGGTTTTTTAGTGAAGGTTGTCGTACAAATAATTGTGGATTTTATTTTACCATAGTTACCAGTTATAATCCTTAATCTTCAAATCGTATGTTAATTAACAGCAGATTACCTGCTTGCAAAAAAAGGCCACATTGTTAATGAAAATAACCAGATGCCATGGCCTCGATACCTTAAGAGCCGCGGCAATAATTATCGTATTCATGTTTCATTGCTTTGGCTTTAGCCATCCTCATGTGTTCAGTTCAGTAGGGGCTCCTTCCGGATGGGTCGGGGTTGAATTATTTTTTGTTTTGAGTGGTTATCTTATTAGCAATCAAATTTTTTCAGCACAACATCAATTTTCATTAAAAATATTTTATTACAGGCGCTTTCTCAGAACCTTACCAAACTACTTTGTTGTCGTAGGGCTATATTTCTTGATCCCCGCTTTTGGAGAGAAACCGCTAATAACCCCGTTGTGGAAATTTATAACATTTACGCAAAATTTTAATCTCAGTGCGGGTGCCTTTTCACATGCATGGTCTCTTTGCCTTGAGGAACAATTTTATTTGGTTTTTCCGCTTGTTGCATTGTTGTTTGTCCGAAAAAGAAGTGCGCGGGCAGGGTGGTTTGTCGTGGGTCTGATATTATTTTTCGGAATAATATTACGAAGCACTTTGTGGATTGTCTATATACAAGATGCGGGAGGAGATATTCATCAAATTTACATGAATAAAATATATTATCCGCCATTTTGTAGATTGGATGGATTGGTGCTCGGGGTTTCAATTGCAATGCTGCAAAACTTTCACAAGGAAGCATGGGAACGTATGACCAGTAAAGGCAATTGGTTCTTGATGCTGGGATTTTTGGGTTGTTATTTTACATTTTATCCGCTGCCCAATCTTTGTGGATTTGTCCCAACAGTATTTGGATATCTATTAAGATGCGCGAGTTTTGCAGCCATAACGTTAGCAGCGTTAAGCCCAAATACAGCGTTGCACAAAACAAAAATACCCGGTGCGATGACGCTGTCAGCTTGGTCATATGCTATTTATTTAACCCATAAGTCGTTTATTCATATCACGCATGTTGTGCTGTCTCGGTGGAATATTGGTGAATCCAGCATGGTTACAGTGATGGTGGAAATCATACTTAGCCTAGCAGGCGGCTGGTTATTATATACTTGTGTTGAGACGCCTTTTCTAAAATTGCGTGATAAGCTCAAACAAGCCAAATATACTGATTTGATATTAGGCAGTAATTTAAACCGTAGCTTGAGTTGAATCTGGTGTTTGAAAAATCAAATGATGAAGCTAACTATTTATGTCAAAAATATTGATTAGTGCTTGTCTTTTAGGACATAAAGTTCGTTATGATGGTGGTGATTGTTTGCAAAATCACACCCGTTTGCAAACATGGATAAAAGCGGGTAATACCGTTACGATTTGTCCGGAAATGGTAGGTGGATTGCCTGCACCAAGATCACCTGCAGAAATTCACGGCGGAAAAACGGGTGTTGCGGTATTACAAGGTGAGGCCAAGATCATGAGTAACACAGGTCATGATGTGACAGAGGCGTTTATAGCAGGCGCGCGTAAAACGTTAGCTTTGGCACAGAAACATCATGTGCGTGTCGCCATTTTGAAAGCAAAAAGTCCATCGTGTGGGTCTAATATGGTTTACGATGGTACGTTTTCCAGAGTGCTTATTCCTGGCATGGGTGTCACTGCTACTTTGTTAAATCAGCATGATATTTTAGTATTTGATGAAGAGCATATTGATGAGGCATTGGATGCAGCCGAGTCTTTTTGACAGCGTGATGTTGTCCTAATGTTCATATAATCGCTTCATTAATGCATGATTTTTGGTTACCAGAAAGAACGTGATGACCACAATGAAAATAAAACTTGCAATGATAATCCCTATATTTTGAAATGATCCGGTATAGTAAAATCCAGCGACTTGAAGACTGAGTGCGCAAAGTATAAGGCGTGTTCCCTGAAGCACAGCGGAGACTCGTCCCTTAGCCTGAGGCATGAAATTAAGACATAGTGGGTATAGTATAATCCCTGGGATTATTTGACCGATAATGAAGGGAAGGAATGCGAGTGTGATCAGCAGTGGATTATGGCTGTTTTGTATTGTGACAACAGCAATGCTGATTAAGCTTGCGAAGAAGATACAACCCGCAATGTACAGCATCTTTTTTTGATCAAATTTATTTAGAATAAAGCCAAAAGCAATGCTTCCTATAGCGCAAACCAAGGCTAATACTCCTTGGTAATAACCAAAATAGGAGAGGCTCACATGTAGATCTTTTATATAGAGGAGTGGGGACATGCCAACAAAAACCCAATACGGCACATAATTCACACTGATAAAGACCATCAAAAGTACCATAGGCCTTGATTTGAAAAGCGGGATATAGCCCCGCCATGAGAGTGTTTCTTTGATTTCAGGTCGTTTAACAGCCGGAATAAACAATAAGGTTATAATGAATGTGAAGAGGCTTAATAATAAAAGCGCTATAAAATTCCCCTGCCAATGAAAATACAGGGTTATATAGCTTCCTATAATGGGTGCAGCTCCTACGGAGGCATTCATTAGTCCATTGAGCATCGCCATTAAATATTGTTGTTTCTTCAGTGAATAGAGATCGGCAATAATTAAAAAACTCAAAATGGCTGGAGCTGCAATACCTACGCCTTGAAGAAATCGGCCCATGATCAAAAATAAATAAGTGGAACCCCATAAACAAAGGATAGTGCCGATGATAAAGATCGTAAGTCCAAGCGTTATGATCGGTTTTCGGCCGTAGCGATCAGCAAGACTGCCAACAAAAAATAAGCTCAAGCAAAATCCAATAAAATTAATCGATAATAATGCTTCGACTAAAAAAGGTGATAAATTGAACTGGGTTTGCAGCTCAGGAAAGCTTGGGACAAACAGGTCAAACTCCATTCCGGCAAGTAGGTCCATCAAAATGACAGCGATTAAAATCATCGTCTTGGAAACGTTTGGCTTCATTGTGATCTCCCTTCTTTAATTTGCACGTAATATTGCCAGGACTAAATCGATTGCAAAATAATAATCTCCCTGTTGACTTTTTTGTTCTAAATTTTTAAGCCATAAAGATAGCACCTCATCATCAAAGGCAGGTTTTGCGACCTCAATAATTCCTTGAGCCATTAGATAACCATATGTACCTGGTTTAAAAGATTTTTCGACGATGCGCCATGTTTTGTGTATGGCACTATCTTTAAAAAGACTTGATGCGATTAAACCTGGAATTTTACGCCCCATTTGTCCATCACAGTGTGCCTGCCATGCTTGCTGTGTATCTGAAAAATAATGGATTAATTTTCGTGTCAGTTCTTTATGTTCGCTATTATAAATGGCGGAATCAAAATCATGATGAGAAAGAATAAAGAGACCTTGAGGCATTAGCAGAGCAAAAAAATCATTAATAAAGTCGACCTTATGTTCCACACATTCAAGTACATTTTGACAAATTATTTTGTTAAATTGATATTCCTTAAGCTCACTAGGTGATGTGCAAATTTTAGGTGTAACTATTTGCTTGGCAATATCATCAGCAAAACGGTCTTGAATTTTTTCAATCATTTTTTTTGAAGAATCAGTAGCAATAATAGATTTCGGGGCGGAAGATGATGACAAAAGAAGTTCAATAAAATCACCATAACCACAGCCGTAATCAAGGATAGTCTCTTGTGTCGTATCTCCTAATGCTGCAATCAATCGTTTTTTGTGATGAAGCACCGCTTGTTGCATAATAAAGGCCTTAGATTTTAAGTTGAATATTGGGTGGTGTCATGTATCTAATTAATTTAAGACAACTCTTTTTTTAAAAATAAACAGCTTGAATTGTCGATATAGCCATGCCGTTCTAAATCACACTCATAGCCTAAGCGTTCATAAAATCCGCGAGCCGATTGAAAGCTCATAGTGAGGATGCTAGCGATTTGGCATCCCATGTGAACACCATGGTTGTGAACTTTCTCCATCAGTCGTCTGGCAAGTCCTTGTTTGCGGTAATCTGGATGTACCCACAATAATCCAGTATAAACTACACCAAACATTACTTCACCACTGCAACCAGCAATGATCGTATGGGTGTCATCTCGAATGTAAAATGCAAATGGTTCGGCACCTTCTTTATATGGAGTCTCTTCGTTGATTTTTTGTGTTAAGTAATCGATATCTTGTTCATTAGGGGCTGTAGTGAGCTCAATATCATTTGCTTCGATGGCGCGTGGATTAATTGATTGTGTCATGCTTATGAATCGCTTATTATTTAATCTATTGATTGTAATCGATGGATGCTCTGGTTGCGAGGATAAAAAATTACGATGATTACAATTGAACTATTAAAACATCATTCAACAGCGATCCCTGCGCTGGCTAAGATGTGGTATGAATTGTTGGGAAAAATTTGGGTGCCAGATGTATCTATTGAGCGTGTTGAAACACGTTTTCATGATCACTTGAATGACGACGTGTTGCCACTAACCTTAGTCGCGTTTGATGGTCAAAAACCAGTTGGTATGTGCTCACTTCGCGAAAATGATGGAATCCGACCTGACTTGACGCCATGGTTAGGGTCTTTGATTGTTGACAAAGGCAATCAGAAGCGAGGAGTTGGGAAGCTATTAATTGATGCGACAAAGAACAAAGCAAAAGAAATGGGGTTTGAACAACTCTATTTGTTTGCCTTTGATTCGACGATTCCTGAGTATTATCAGCGTTACGGTTGGATGAATATTGGGATGGATACCTTTAAGTCACATGATGTGACAGTGATGAAGATTGATTTATTGGATTAGTCAATAAAAGTGTATAGTGTGCATGCCAAAATATAAATTTAGTTACAGGAAATGTACTGTGCCTTTTGATAAAATGCGCCATTGGTTACAAAAAGAAAAAGAGTTGGGCGTGGAACAGCCTGAGTGTGCAGTTTTATCGACTGTTACATCAACAGGCACTCCTCATAGCCGAGTCGTTGCAATTCGAGAGATTGAAACGGATAGTCTTTTATTCTTTACCCAGAAGAAAACCCGAAAAGTCGCTGAATTGCTAAATAATCCTTCTGCTTCCATGAATTTTTTATTCGCAATACAACAACGGCAGATTATTTTAGAAGGTATCGCTACGCCGCTTTCCCCGGAAGAAAATCAACAATTCTGGCAAACATTACCTCGAGAACGACAACTGCGATTTTCTGCTTATGCACCAACTTCAGGTCAAGTTATACAGAACTTAAATCAATTAGAAAAAAGAAAGAGTGATCTTGCGGAGCAATATATTAATAAACCTATCCCCGTTAGTGAGCATTATTGTGGCTATCGCTTGATCCCTGAATCATTTGTTTTTTACACTTCCGGCTTAATCTCTTTTTCAGAAGTAATAAAATACTCCAAGGAAAAAGACGTCTGGCAGCAGCAATTACTCTCGCCTTAAATAAGAAGTAAAGCTCACTTGATGTGACAATGATGAGGAGCTGACAGGAATTCCAATACCATCAAATGTTCATCATAAAAACACTCGCCTATTTTTAATGACCTAGGTTCGGTGCCGTATATGGTAAAGCCATATTTTTGATATAGACGTATTGCGGCATGATTGGTAGTGACGACTGTTAAATGCAGTTGAATGACACATTTTTTTGCATGATCAATAATTGCCTTGATCAAGGCGTCCGCTGTACCGCGATTTCGATGGGTATCTTTTGTATACATCGAGAATAAACAACCACGATGAGACATTTTTTCAGCAGCATAAATAAAAAATCCAGCGCAACCTACCAATTCATCATTAACGAACGCGCCAAATACGTCACAGGTACAGAACCCCTGTTGGAATGCTTCCTCCGTTAATTTTGATTCTTCTTCATATGATGAACCAAATGCTTCTGGATGTTGTAATAATGCTTCTAGGCGTAATCCTTTGAAAGTTGGGCAGTCTTTGGGTTCAAGCAATCGGATCTTCATAAAATAGCTCCGACATACCATTCAGATGCAACCATGGTGTGATTGTTTTTTAAAAAATTTGCCTTAGGCGCATCATGTGCTCCGCAAACCACAAGAAGCTGCGTTGCCCCCTTGGTTTTTGCATGGATTATTATTTCATGCAGCAAGGCGTTGCCTACTGTGGACCACTGCGCTGATGATTCAACACAGAAGTCATCAATTTCTAATGTAAGACCACCAGGCTGATATACCTCTGGAGCATTACGTAGACGACCTATCACAAACCCAATAATTTGTTTATTGAATTCGGCAACAAACAAAAAATGATCAGCCTCTTCGAGCAATTGATTAAACCAGGTGGTTTGTTGATTTTCTGCATCACGAGCATGTCGCCAAAATTGGGGCTGAACTTTTTCATACGCCAGACGCTTCTGATGTGATAAAGCGACCATGGCATTAATATCTTTGGTTTTTGATGCCCGGATTGTAATAGGTTGAGTATTGACCAGATCCTTTTTGAGCGATGTATCAAAGGTTAAGAAAATCCGGTTAGGTTGATCCGGGTCAACTCTTCCAGTTTTTAGCTTTAATTCTTCTATAAAGTTCTCTTGCATAACGGATGCAATGGCCTTACGCCAGAATTGCAATGCCCGCTGATTTTCCGGGATCACGGTAACTTCCCATGCTCCCGGGAGTTGTTGCCAAACCTGTTGTGCCACCATGCGACCAACACCGCGATTTTGAAAACGTGCAAGGATGAAAAACTCGCCTATGTGCCACTGTATGTTGGGTTGTTCATTGGTTTGGTATAGTAATACAAACCCTGCAAGTTCTTCATCGACTTTGACAAGATAAGCCCGTCGGTCTGGATCAACAAAGTAATGTTTGAAATCAAAACTGTCATAAAGGCCATCAGTAGGGCATGCCCAATCAGTGGAATTTAATCCGCATTCGCGCGACATTTCATAGACATAAAAGCGAGCCATATTTTGAACGGCTGGATAGTCATCAAGGATTGCGGGTATGAGCTGTGGTTTTATTGTCATAATTGCATCTAATATGTTGTCGTCTTGCCATGATATCTTTTTGTCCATTTACTTTGACCTGTGGTATTAAGTATGGATTGATTATAGTTTGGTAAGATACGTTGGAGATAGCGATCTCGTACTGCAATGGTTTATTTGATATCTTTCAATACAGCATAATCAGCATTCATGATATGCAACACATTGTCAGCAATTTTTTCAATGGGCCAATCCCACCATTTTAAGTCGAGCAAAAAGGCGATTGTTTCATCATCGAAGCGTTTTCGAATCACTTGTGCCGGGTTGCCGCCAACGATGGAGTATGGTTCTACATCTTTGGTGACAACGGCACGTGTGCCAATAATCGCACCATCGCCAATGGTGACACCGGGCATAATGGTTGCGTCATAGCCAATCCATACGTCATTTCCAATTACGGTATCTTGTTTGCGAGTAGGGACAAAAGGCACTTGGGGCCAATGCGATTGAAAGATGATAAAGGGAAAAGAAGAGTAACCACCCAAGTGGTGACTTCCTCCATTCATGACAAATTTAACCGCGGTGGCAATTTGGCAAAACCTACCAATGATGAGTTTGTCACCGATAAAATCAAAATGATACAAGACATTTTTTTCAAAATTGTTTATATCAATCGGATCATCATAATACGTATAATCTCCAACAATAATATTTGGATTTTTAATAATGTTTTTTAAAAATACGGTTCGTTCTGAACTTGGTATTGGAAAAGTCGTGTCTGGATTAGGTTGCATGCATTTTCCTTTGGTGTTTTCTTAGAGCTATATTGAGTATAATAATACATCAACTCCATTAGCAAGAGACTATTTTGAATACAAAAGTGCAACCTAATCCCAATAGTCTTTATAAATTCGCTTGGTTTTTTTTCAAACCCTATTCTCAATGGGTCATTTTTTTCATATGTATTGCTATAACGGCAGGTCTTTTGTTGCCAATGGAATCCTATTTTTACAAACGACTTATAGATGGATTAAGTCAAACTACGATGGATTCATTGACTGTTAAAAAAATAATATGGTCGGGCATATTGATACTTGTTGCGTTGAAGTCGCATATGATCTGTTGGCGTATATTTAATGTGATTAAATTAAAAACAGCGCCCATGATAAAAAATAATATTATTAATTATGCTTTCGAGTATATTCACAAACAATCATATAATTTTTTCCAAGACAATCTTGGCGGAACAATTTCGAAAAACACTACGGCATTAGCCGATAAAATTGAATCATTAGCTTATGATTTTAGTGCTCAAATTATCCGGGGAATAACTCAAACAATCGTCGCTATAATTTTAATGTATTTTGTACATGCTGTTTTTTCAATTGCTTTATTTGTTTGGGTTATTAGTTTTACAGTAATCAGTGCAGTTTTCATTAAAAAAATGACATATTTATCAGATGATTATGCTGCGTCAGAATCGCTTGTTTCAGGGAAATTAGTTGATTCTGTTGGAAATTTTGCAAATGTAAAAATTTTTGGTGCGACAAAACACGAGCTTTCATATCTTCAAAAATCGCTGCTTAACATGAAGAAACGATTTGTCATTAAACAATGGTTTTTAACCAAGTTAAGTTTTATACAAGGCCTTGCCTGGATAGCCTTACTTGGATTTATGATGTTTATGCTGATTTGGTTGAAAATAAATAATCAAATAACGATTGGTGATTTCATCTTGATTTTTAGTTTAACAACTTATGTTGGAGATAATGTTTGGGCGTTGACCGAAACCATTGGGCAAGTCAACGAAGCGGTAGGCACTTATAAACAAAGCCTGCGGGCAATCTTTACGCCCATTGAAATTTTAGATAAGGCTTACGCGAAATCTTTGGTCGTCAATAAGGGTGAAATTATTTTTGATAAGGTTCATTTTCAATATCACGGTAATCTTAAGTTTTTCCAGAATAAATCTATAGTCATAGCGCCCGGGTCAAAAGTTGGTTTAGTGGGCTATTCTGGCAGTGGGAAATCTACGTTTGTTAATTTGATTTTGCGACTTTATGATATAGTCGATGGTGCAATATTGATTGATGGACAGGACATTAGAGATGTAACCCAAAATTCATTACATGAAAATATCGGGATGATCCCACAAGATCCGTCATTATTTCATCGAAGTTTAATGGAAAATATCCGGTACGGTCGAATAATGGCGAGTGATGACGAAGTATTCGAAGCGGCCGCTAGGGCTCATGCTCATGAGTTTATTGAAAAATTACCGCTGAAATATGAATCTTTGGTTGGCGAACGCGGGATCAAACTGTCCGGCGGACAAAGGCAGCGCATCGCCATTGCACGCGTGATTTTAAAAGACGCACCTATTTTAATTTTAGATGAAGCAACGTCCGCTCTTGATTCAGTCATTGAGCAAGAGATTCAAACGTCTTTATTGGAATTAATGCGCGATAAAACGACTATTGTAATCGCTCATCGTCTTTCTACACTGTTACATATGGATAGAGTGTTAGTGTTTGATAATGGAAAAATCGTAGAAGATGGTACTCATAGTGATCTTTTAGCGCATAACGGCCTATATAAAACATTGTGGGATGCGCAGGTAGGGGGATTCTTACCGGATAAAGGTGGACGGGACGTAGACGAATTGTAATCGCTTTATCGATACTTATTAATTATAACGAAGAAATTTCGGCGGAGTGCTTTATGAGTGTAATAATTAAAACAAAACACCTTAATTTACAACTTTTAAAGGAATTTGATCGTGTAGATTTACCTGTGGTTACACACATGGACTTTGGTCATACTGATCCAATCATGACGTTACCATATGGACGAATAATGCAGATTGATGTTGATGAAAAGCAGGTCGCTATTTTAGAAAGTGGGGTGGTTTAATGAAATTGACAGTGGTAGACAGTAAATCATTTATCCCTCCTATTTTATACGGTACGGCATGGAAAGAGGATGATACTCAACGATTTGTAATTGATGCGTTAAAGATAGGATTTAGGGGTATTGATACAGCCAATCAGCGCAAGCATTATTTTGAAGAGGGAGTTGGACTCGCGATTCAGGAGTTTTTAAAATCCAGTCAAATAATACGCAGGGATTTATTTCTTCAAACAAAATTCACTTCTGCAAATGGCCAGGATGACCGAAAACCCTATAATGAATTTGATTCCCTAACCAACCAGGTCAACCAATCCTTTGCAAGTTCGCTCAGCCATTTGAAAACAGACTACATTGATTCCTATATTCTTCATGGTCCTGCATTATCTCGAGGAATAACCGATGCCGATTTGGAAATCTGGCAGGCTATGGAAGCGCTGGTGAATGAAGGAAAAGTCAGATTTCTTGGTATTTCAAACGTAACTATTCAGCAGGTAGAGGAGCTGTACAAAAAAGTCTCGACAAAGCCATCATTCATACAAAATCGATGCTTCGCCATAAGCCGTTGGGATCAAGACGTGAGATTGTTTAGTCAAAAGCACCAGATTATCTACCAGGGATTTTCTTTGCTCACTGCTAATCAGCCTTATATCTTGAGTCCATATATGCAATCGCTTGCTGTAAAATATGATAAAACCATTCCACAAATTACATTTCGCTTTGCGTTACAAATCGGAATATTGCCATTAACAGGTACAACAGATCCACAGCATATGCGCGCTGATTTAGATATTAATGACTTTGAGCTTTCCTCTGAGGATGTTCATCACTTGGAAAATATATGCATGTCCTGAAAAAATGACTTGGCTACCTTGTTAAAATTAGTAGTAGGTGCTTTTGGGTAAGTTGGTTATATATGGAGGTAGTGTATGAGTGCAGAAAATGACAATCTGAATAAAGACATTATTCAATGGGGTAGCAAATACCTTTCATCTCACGGGTATACGCTTAAAAGCAACCAGCCAGAAAATGTGCAAATCACACCTTGGTCTTATGTGGTCCGCTTTGCAACATCTGATGGTTATATTTATTTGAAACACACGCCAGAATTGATTGCATTGGAGGCAACAATTATCCGGATTTTGCATGAACAATTTCGTGCCTCTGTTCCAACAATCATTGCACACCATGCCGGATTAAATTGTTTTTTAATGAAAGATTCAGGCAGACCATTGCGAGAAATTCTAAAACAGCAATTCGATGAAGCATTGCTTTGCAAAGCTATTGATCAATTTACATCACTTCAGTTAGCGGTTGCAGATCGTGTGGATGTTTTTCTTGATATTGGCGTTCCTGATTGGCGATTAAATAAATTTCCTGATTTATTCAAGGAGGTGATTTCACAAAAAGATTTGCTGATAGCAGATGGGTTATCAAAAATGGAAATTAGTAAATTAGAGACGCTGCTTCCAAAGATTTTTGATTTATGTCAAAAATTATCTGACTATTCCATCAAACAAACAATTGTTCAGCCTGATTTCAATGACAACAACACACTTATAGACAGTACATCGCAAAATATTACGATCATTGATTTGGGTGAAATTTCGATTTCGCATCCATTCTTTTCACTGCTGAACTGTTTGCAACAAATAAGAAAACATCATGCACTAACAGACGATGATGATATGTATCTTAGAATCAAAGATGCTTGCTTTAAAAATTATATGCATATTGAATCTAAAAAATATTTATTAGATGCTTTTGAGACGGCACAGATATTATGGCTTGTTTATGGAGTATTATCTCAATATCGGTTGATGGCTGCGTGTGGCAAAGAAAGAATTATCTCATTTCAGCCTGGACGACTCAGTGATTCATTGAAAGAACTTATGACCGCTGTATAAAAAGATATTGTGAATTCGGTCACGGATGTATTTGCATAGTTTAATCCATGAAATAATAGCGCGAAGGTAAATGGTGCGTATTTTTTTTACAAACTTGCTTGCAACACTCGTTCCTGTTAATTCCAAGGCACGAAGGATGGAGGTTTTTTTGCAGCCTAGGGTGCCAGTTAAGCTATAACGTTTCATAGACTGCCGTCTATAAATGCAGGATATACCTCAAGCGCTTTCGCATCCGGCCAACGGGTTTTGACTGCGACCAACATATCTTGTGCCATTTTCTTCAAGTGGGGTAATTGCTCATTTTTTGAAGCCACATCAATAAAAGCTTGAAGTCGCGTCAAGACTCGTGGTCTGACAATATTTTCTTCTGGTTTCCATAAGGAATCCTCAGGGGTTGGTCCAGACGAACCTATCCGGTCTTTATCTATAACAGAATTAAGAAAGGGTATGGTTTGTTGTAATAGCCAAAATCCACAAGCCTCAGTATAGGCTGTTGTATAAGCCAAATCATCGGATGCAGCAGGGATGGTGCGTTTTATTTCTTCTCTATAGATTAGTTCCATAGACTCAATAACGTCATTAGGAATAGCCTTGACGCACCAACAGGTAGGCATGCTCATTCGCAGGTAGGTGCCGTCCAGTAATGCATTTCTGACTACTGCCCATTCAAAATCGATGAGTTGTAAATCTTGAGAATCTTTGTGATCGAAAACATTATCCGGGCAAATGTCGCCATGGGTCAATACCGTGAATGGGCCTGGTGTGATGAGTGAGGTAATCAAGGTTTGAGCTTCATGGATGATCTCAGGTGTGACAGATAATCCAAGGTTTTGATTGGCTAATTCAAGTTTCGGTAATAAATCACTAAACGTAAAATCAAGCTCTTCTTGTAAATTTTCCGCATGTTCATTGATGTCATGCAGGATAGTTTCATATTCTGATACATGTCCAAAACTTGCTGCATGAAAATTTCCCAGTGTCACCATAAATCTGGTTAATGCGGCTATTGCCTGTTCTCGATTTGGCATGGTCAAGGAATCAACCAAACTAATGTGTTCAAGGCCTAAGTCTTCAAGCAGGATAAATCGATGCTCTTTATTACCACCATAAAATTTGGGAACATTGTGATGCCACTGTTTGATGCGGCTGAAAAACTCAAGACCGGCCCAATCTCGTGCAAATCTTGCGTATGCATCTTTGTCATCATCATCTGTTGATTCGGGGAGTGACTGTTTGAGAATGAGGCTGACGGAGATATCATCCGATGTGCTTTCTAAATATAGCCGCAATACAACATTTCTTCGATCAGCTTCACTTAAAAAGACAACGGATTTTATCTTGCATGAGCTTGCAAAACGTTGCTGCAACATATTTTGTGCGGCTTTTAGGATGTCCTGATCTATTGTTTGCTTATCTGTTGTCAATTAACCCTACTCCAAAGTATGAACAATCGCTCGGGGAGCAATTGTAGTTGTGGATGATTGCGATGTCTAAAATATCAAACACATGTAAACCATATTCCATTCATATCCTTTAGGTTTTAGATTAAATAGCGGCATAAACCCTGTGTTTTTATAAAATCGGTAGGTTTTAAGATAATTCGCATCGGACTCATCAGGTGAGAGGGTTTCGACCGTCATGGTTTTCGCGCCGCGTTGTTTTGCTTCCATGATCGCCGTTTCAATCAATAACTGACCATAACCGTGACCATGGTGTTGTCGTAATATACCCATCCAGTAGATGTTGCTGTTTTGAGGATAAGGAAAGTCGATACTTAATAGACCAATATACTTATCATTCATTTTGATGGCAAAATTAGTGCGTGTATGAACGCCAAGCGCGTAGTGTTCGTTGCATTCAGGAAGACCAAAATACTCGGGCAGGTCGATGGTTATTTGGCGGCAAAGCCGCTCTGCCGGATTAGCCGAAATGTGCTCTATGGTTGGTTTCATTTCTTCTGTGTGGCCTATAAATAAAGTTTCATACCTTCATGGCTCGTTTCGAATCCCAAACGCTCATAAAATTGTTTAGCTCTGGGTCGTTTTTTATTGGTGGTCAATTGTATCATGGAAACGTGATTAGATTTTGCGAATTCAACCGCTGCCTGCATCATCCAGTCACCAATTTTTTGTCCTCGGTACGTCGTTGAGACACGGACAGCTTCAATTTGCATGCGTGTAGAGCCGGTAAAGGTTAGCGATGGCATGATGGTTAAGTGGCATGTTCCAACGATTTCATCACTAATTGTGACGACCATTAGGTACTGATTTGGATCGGAATTAATTCGGTGAAAAGCATCAATATAGCGTTGATCAAGATTGTCTTCCAACTGTTCACGTGTCTGGCCCAATTCATCGTCCAACAGTAGGGAAATGATGGCGGTTAGATCATGGATGGTGGCTTTATGTTGGGTGAGATTCTGCATGTGTTATACCTTATTTTGATTATTCCAAATTGAATTGAATAGTGTGAATCCCAGCATTTTCTCAGCAATGATTTTAAATGAGTCACGGTCAATTTCTA
>CANNJI010000012.1 GCA_947504875.1 Legionellaceae bacterium | reverse complement strand
CTCCAAAAAGAACGCCATTTTGTTTCATCTTTGAGGAAATGTCAATAGCTAATTCACAACTGTTTGCACCCTATTTACATTATAAACAGTTTGAACAAACCCCATAAATTATCAAGGCATGATCTGTCATTTTAAAACCAGCCGCCTCTGCAATTGTTTTTTGTCTTTCTTCGATCACTGCATCGCAGAATTCAGTAACTAAATTACACTTGGTGCAAACCACGTGATCATGATGCTCTTCCTTGTTTAACTCATATACCGCATGTTCTACGTCAAAGTTATGTCTTCGAACCAGGCCAGCCGTTTCAAATTGTGTTAACACTCGATAAATCGTAGCAAGACCAACCTCCTCTCCCGTTTCAACCAGTGCTTTATGAATTTCTTCAGCACTTAAATGTCGCAAGGTAGATTGTTCCAAAATTTGTAGAATTTTGAGTCTTGGAAGTGTGATTTTTAACCCGGCGTCCTTCAATTGCTGGCTTTCTTCCACAAACAGGCCTCCTCAGCTTTAAGATACATGTACAAGTCCAATTGAACCCGCTATAGTATGCCCAACATTTTAAAGATAGGCAAAAACATGCGATTGATTACCTGGTGTCTTCAACTGATTATGATCTTGGCATTAGCCAACTGCTCTAGTTATGATTTTACAAGACGTCCCATTCAACAGGGCAATTTATTAAATCCCACAACGGTTTCTCGTTTAAAAGTGGGTATGAGCAAAGAAGATGTTTCAATTTTAATGGGCACCAGCTTATTAAGCCCAATGTTTAACAACAACCGATGGGATTATGCCTACACCACTCGAAAAGGCAGTGGCTCTAATTCTGTTCGCCACGTGACCATCACATTTGCGCATGATCAAGTCATTCAAATCGAACACGCACCATAGTACAACTGAATATAGTGCTGGGCAGATGCCTTGATGAACAGGTAAGCGCGCTCTGTCTGAGCGTAGTGCATCGTCTTGTAAATACGTGCTGTTATTGTCGTCCCCGCGCAGGCGGGGATCTATCCTTGATGTGGCATTTTGATCATGCTGAGCATGGATCCCCGCCTGCGCGGGGACGACATGATAAGGGATCGTATTTACAGGAAAAGATAGTAGCGAGTTGAACGCGCTTAATCGCTCATCAAGTCATCTGCCCAGCACCTACTTCCTTTTTGCTCGCTGTCGTCTTTTCTCTTTAGGATCACTGTTCAAGGGACGATAAATCTCTAGTCTGTCCCCTGGTTTAAGCGCTGTATCTAACGTTACCCGCGTTGAGAAGACACCTAACGGTGCATCCACCATTTCAGGGAACTGTATATGAAATTCAGTGGCTTTTAATAAGTCCGCCACCGTCATGCCTGGGACATACGCAACCAAGGCATGAAACATGGATTGTTGCTCGGGAATATAAACGAGCTCAACTGTTGTTGCCATACACCGTCTCGGCACGCGTACAAAATGCGTCTATCATCTGAGCGGTAATTTGCTCAAAAACGGGGCCTAAGATCATGGCCAACATTCGCCCTGAAAAATCAAATTCCAAGTCAAACGTTATCAGGCATCCTTCATTCACCGGATCAAAACGCCAAAATCCCTCTAAATGGCTAAAAGGACCATCGACCAAACGGATTTCAATCATTTTATTTTTCTGCAAACGATTTCGGGTCGTAAACGACTTATGCATGCCTCCCGCAGCAACTTCTATTGTTGCTTGCACTTCATCTTCATCCTGATAATGGATGACTCCTTTGGAAAAATAAGGAACAAACTCTGCATATCGCTCAATATCATTTACTAAATTATACATTTGCTCACATGAAAAAGAGACTTCTCGTGATTTTTTTACAACCGTCATTATTCACTCTCCTTTCGCGTCAGTTGTGTTGTCAACCAAAGCGATAAATCTGATATTTCTTCTGCACATACGGCATGTTCCATCGGATAAGCCTTTAAAGACAACGATGAAAATCCTTTGTCTTTTAACATCAAAACAGCTTGCCTTGTCCATCCAGGCAAAACGATTGGATCATGTTCGCCTAACGCCATGAAAATCGGCGTCTTACGATTTAGGCGTATATTGCACTGTAGGGCCATCGGCAAATAAGCAGATAAAACAATGATCCCTCCCAATGGCTCTGAAAGCTGAAGCCCGGTAAAAAGAGCCATAGCCCCTCCTTGAGAAAACCCTGCAAGAAAGATATGCTCCGGCGCTATACCTTTTTTAATTTCTGATGCAATCACTTCACCAATAACAGCCTCAGATTTACAAATTCCAGCACTGTCTTCTCGGTCAGTTAATTTTACACCCGTGATATCATACCAAGCCGGCATCATCATGCCATTATTTACCGTTACACGCTGCATAGGTGCCTGTAAGCTCACATGGCGAACCGCATGTTTTAAACGTAAGGCATGGGCAAGCCCCATCATGTCCTGCGCATTTGAGCCTAAGCCATGCATCCAAATGATACAAGCATCTGCTTTTTCCTGTGGTTCATGGATCAATGTACTCAATCAATTGTCCTCATCATTCAATAAGGGGTGTATTATTGAGCGTATCGCGCTGTATGGCAAGTTTGAATTTCACCATTCACAACGTACAATGGAGTATTGTATACTTTTTAAGAGATAAATATGAATATGATGCACCCTTGTCTTCTTGTTTGCTTGATTTTATTATCCAGTTGCGGACAAAAAGGCCCCCTTTATTTGCCAACCCCTAACGACGAGCAGAATCATGCCTCTACACTTTACCAAAATGCACGGACTGGGCAATGACTTTATGGTTATTGATGGTGTCCGCCAATCCGTTCACCTGACCTCAGCCGACATTCAACACTTAAGCCGACGCGATGTTGGCATTGGGTTTGATCAATGTTTAGTGGTTTCACAAAGCGACCAACCCGGAATCGATTTTTTTTATCACATTTATAATGCCGATGGGCAAGCCGTTGGGCAATGTGGCAATGGGGCGCGTTGTTTGGCTCGATTCATACAAGCCCAAAACCTATCGAATAAAAAAACACTCGTTGTTGCAACCACAACCACAAGCCTTTCACTACAGCTCAACGAGGATGATAGCGTTACTGTAAATATGGGACATCCAGACATTTTTCCTGAAAGGATCACGCTAACCCCTGAAGGTGAGCCCATTGCCTTACACACGTTAAACATAGGCAACCCGCATGCCATTTTGATGGTAGCAGACCTAGCCCATGCGCCCGTTCAAACCCTTGGGAAGGCCATTTGTGAGGACGAATTTTTTCCAGACCAAACCAATGTTGAATTCGCAACAATCATTAACCCTGGACATCTTAATCTTCGCGTATATGAACGCGGCTGTGGCGAAACAAAAGCCTGTGGGAGTGGTGCAGTTGCAGCCGCCGCAATTGGTCGACGCTTCTTCGCCATGGATGAAAAAATTGTCGTGAATTTACCCGGGGGGGAACTCGTCGTTGAATGGCCGGAAATGAATGGCCCTATTTTTTTGACAGGCCCGGCTACCTTTGTGTATGAGGGGAAACTATATCACCATCAGGCCCGAAGGTGGGATGGTGCTGCATAATTACAAAAATAAAGCTGGATGATCAACTTGCAGATGAAGCACACTCGCATGTAACACCATCAGCTTTATCTTGGGCAAGTCCAGCTTTAGTGATTGGCTGACATTGAGTAACCGTTGAGTTCTGATTTTTACACGATAATTTACACGCTTCGCAGGTCTTTTCGGTTGTTGTTTTTACATCGGCAAATGAATTAGAAAAAATAAACATAGAACACATCAGGATACTGGCTTTAATCATTTTAGACATTTTGTTCTCTCCGTTGAATTAAAATGTTGTAAACATCATCAAAAAAACACCCCGCTTAGAGCGGCGCGTTTTTTATAAATCTAGGCTAGAAATGAATGGTTGTCAACTGTATGAGTTTTCTCCGTGATCAATTCAAATGAATCAAACACGCCCCTACATTCGCTTTAATGTGGGTATGCCCAAAACCGATAACCCACGCTGTAAAACCCGTGCCGTCATTGCTGCAAGCTTTAAACGACTCATTCTTAATGACGCGTCATCCGCACTTAAAATAGGACACGCTTCATAAAATGAAGAGAACAGACTGGCTAATTCATATAAGTAAGTACAAATAACATGAGGTGTTGCTTTTTGAGCAGCCGCATCCATTATTTCGGGAAACATTAATAACTGTTTTGTTAAAGCGACATCCTGAGGCGCTTCAAACACGAGCTCACCCGCTAATTGCTCAAAATTAAGCTGCGCTTTTTGAAATAAACTACACACTCTCGTATACGCATACAATAAATAAGGGGCTGTATTGCCTTCAAAACTGAGCATGGTGTCCCAATCGAACACGTAATCGCCCGTTCTATTTTTAGATAAGTCAGCATATTTCACTGAAGCAATCCCAACAACAGAGGCCATTGCTTTTAATTCATCCAGAGGCATATCGGGCTGTTTACCCGCAATCAATTCACGCGCACGATGCTCTGCTTCATCGAGTAAATCAGCAAGTTTAGTCACGCCACCATCCCTGCTTTTATAAGGCTTTCCTGACTTATCCAAAACCATGCCAAAACTCACATGCTCTAACAACGTGTCCGATTTTGCAAAACCTGCTTGATAGGCCAAGGCAAAAATTTGCTGAAAATGAAGTGCTTGGCGTGCGTCCACAACATAAATAATGCGGTCGGCATCAAGCGCCGTTTGGCGATAACGAACTGCCGCCAGATCAGTGCTTGCATATAAAAAACCACCATCTTTTTTCTGTACAATAATCGGCAGAGGTTCGTTATCTTTGCCTTTGAATTCCTTGAGAAAAACACATTGCGCGCCTTGTGCCTCAACCAAGAGACCTTGGGCTTTTAAATCAGCAACAACATCTGGCAGCATTGGGTTATAAGCACTTTCCGCACGAACATCATCCGCTTTTAACGTTACCCCAAGTCGCTGATAGACATCATGACAATGCTTTAAAGAAAGGGCTATAAATTTTTTCCATAAGATTAAACAGCCTTCGTCCCCAGATTGTAATTGAACCACCAATGCTCGGGCTTTATCCGCAAACAAAGGCTCATTATCAAACCGCAATTTGGCAGACTTATAAAAACTTTCTAAATCCTGAAGAGCCACGTCTGGGGATTGCTTAATGTCTTCAAAATGAGCAAGCAACATGCCAAACTGAGTACCCCAGTCCCCCACATGATTTTGTCGAATAACCTGATAACCTTTCGCTTCTAAAATACGCGCAATTGAATCACCAATAATCGTCGAACGTAAATGACCCACATGCATTTCTTTTGCTAAATTTGGAGACGAATAATCAATAACGACCGTTTGATGAGGCTTAGCCGGGATAATTCCATCCGTGGGCGATACCCAAGCAGCTTCAAATGCGTCCTTCAATTGCTGATCACTCAAGGTGAAATTGATAAATCCTGGTCCAGCAAGTTCGACTCGCGCTATACTAACGTGTGCTGGCATGCACTCGATTAAACGTAAAGCCAATGCTCGGGGCGCCATACTGAGAGGCTTTGCCAAGATCATCGCAATGTTCGTAGAAAAATCGCCATGGCTTGAATCACGCGGTCGCTCTAAGCTAATCACGGGAACAGTCGGCATAGATAACGCATCGTCACGAGCAACTATCGCTAACGCTGTTTTAATTAACTGTTCTATTTCTTGTTTCATTATAATTTCCACCGACGATGTAACCAGAGCCATTGTTCAGGATGATTTAAAATAATTTTCTCAATCGCTTTATTATAAGAACAGGTATTCTGATAAAGCGACTCATGGCTACTGCCATAGTCTTTCCAGGGAATGGGGTCGAAGAATTCGAGCACGTGACGTCCATTGGGCAAGCGATACGCCGCTGCCGGAACAACAGGCACATTGGTATACCGTGAAAAACTAGCCAAGCTGCGATAAGTTCCCGCTTTTTTTCCGAAAAACTCAGCCGCAATACCGTCTTTATTTTTAAGTGAAGCGTGTTGGTCCAAAACAAAAACCACGGCATGATTTTTGGCTAATGCATCACTCACCTGGGCCAGTGCATTTGATTTTGGAATCACATGTAACCCAGCGTTGAAATAACGTCGAAACAAAATTCGCTCAACCCACTTATTGCCTAAGGTTCTACGTATAAAATGGAAGTGCCCTTTAAATTGTTTAAAATTTAAAATCCCCCCCAATGGCGCAAACTCCCAACTGCCAAAATGTCCGGTCAGCACCAATACACCTTGTTGATGTTCTGCTACATCAAGCAAGTGCTGATGGCCGCGCACTTCAACACGCTCTGATAACGCCTTATCACTCATGAAGCGTAACATTATGGTTTCTTTGATTGACGTCGCCAAGTGTGAATAAAAAGCAATGGCCAATTTTTTTTTTTGAGCTGCTGTTAAATGCTCACTAAACACTTGGTCAATGTTAGACAGAATGATCGCCCGACGATAAGGAATACAATGGTAAATTAACCGTCCGGCAAGGGTGATAGGTAAGGCTTCTATCTGACGTGCTTGAATCACACGGCACACATTAAAAGTGAGGCATTCATGCTTGCAAAGCCTCGGTTAATCAACAACGCGTGCTGCGGTTTATCTGATAAGATATGCGATGCTTTTGAAAGCTTAAGGGTTTGATAGCCATCCGACACCTCATCCAGATTCGCAATACCTGGAGCACAGCGTTCACTTAAAGCATAGGTTGTTAACACAGCATCCAATAAACCAGATGCACACAACGTATGACCCATGGCCCATTTAAATGCAGTAATTGGCACCTGAGTGCCCTTCAGTAATCCCTTGAGCGCATCTGCTTCACTGATATCCGATTTTGGATTTCCATTGCCATGAGCAACAACCAAGGCCAAGTCCGCTGGCGATACCTGACTTTTCTCTAAGGTTCGTGTGAGCAAATCTTGTAAACGTGAGCCTTCGCTTTCAATTGAAAATAACCCTGCACCTTCTGTTTCTGATAAGCCGCCTTTAATTTCTGCATAACAATGTGCGCCACGCGCCAAAACACTGGCCTCGCTCTCCAACACAAATGCAGCCGCACCTTCTGCAAGCACTGTGCCATCTTGCTTTGTGTTAAAGGGTTTTAAATCGTTTGTACTTAAAAGACCCAGACGTTCATAATAAAAAAGAGCCTGCGGTTCTATACCAATATCATAAGCAACAACAACAGCACGTTCTGCCTGGCCTGATTGAATGGCATGATACGCTTCAATAATGGCTTGCATCCCACTGACTGCATGATTGGTGATGTTATGATTTGCACCCTTAAATCCATACGTAATACCCGTGTAAGCAAGCACATTGTTAGGTAAAATACGCAACAACCACATGGGATGAACCTCACTGAACAGCTGATCCGCAAACGCGTGCATGTCGCCCTTGGTTTTAGCCATTAAAGGTAAGAAATCATGTTGCTGAAAATATTTATTGCCGGGGGAACCCACATATACAGCGGTTTCTTCATTGAACGTATCGGTTGCAGCCAGCGTGTCCCGGTAAGCAATTAATTGACTGTCGTCAACAGCCTGCATCGCAGCAATGATGCCCATGGTATCCTGACGAGAAATTAACTTCATGAGCTTTCGATCAGGTAGTAATTTTGCTGGCTGATAGTTTTTCAACTCGCCACCCAAGCGATACGTCCACGAAGAAATATCCGACTGTGTGATTTCGCCCAAACCACTTTGGCCGTCTAAAATTGCCCGCCATGTGTCATCTGCCGTCAAACCACAGGCAGTCAAAGCGCCGCGCCCTGTTACAAAAACTCGCGGTTGATTAGCCATGGTTACCTCGATTAAATTCAGGATGCTTAAACAGCAAACAACTATTAGAGCCACCAAACCCAAAAGAATTTGATAACACAACACCGAGGGATTTTTCACGAACACCCTCTGTCACATAATCTAAATCACATTCGGGATCAGGCGTTGTCAGATTTTTTGTCATGGGAATATGATTTTTTTGAATGGCGAGCACAGAAATTACCGCCTCAAGGGCACCTGCCGCTGCAATTAAATGACCCGTTTGACTTTTTGTCGAGCTCACAGGCATTGTCTTTGCACGGTCGGAAAACACTGCTTTAATTGCATTGGTTTCGCTTAAGTCGTTCATTTTAGTAGATGTTCCATGCGCATTAATATAATCGACATCTAACGGGGTAACGCCAGCATCTTTTAATGCAGCACGGATTGCTTGCATTGCACCGTCGCCATTTGGATGTGAGTCGGTAATGCGATAAGAGCTTAACGTATTGCCCTCACCTGCTAACTCAGCATATATTTTTGCACCACGCGCAACGGCTTTATCCCAGTCTTCAAGAATTAAAAAAGCCGCCCCCTCACCTAAAACAAACCCACTGCGTGTGCCGTCGAAGGGTCTGCTCGCGGTTTCTGGTGTATCGTTATGTGTTGATAAAGCGCCCAGCAAACAGAAACTTGATACACCCAAGGGATTAATCATGGAATCAAATCCACCTGCAAGCATGTAATCTGCATCGCCGCGACGAATCACGTTCATGGCGAGGCCGAGCGCTTGCCCTCCTGATGCACAAGCCGTATGCACGGAATTGGCATAACCCTTAATACCAAACGCTTGAATTAATAAGGATAAACCACTATTGGCCGCCATTTTTCCAAAATCAACCAGCTCATAAAAATCATTCGCGTTGGACTGCAACGCAGCCCAATCAACCTCGCCATTCAATGCACAGGTTTTCTGAAAACGAGCTAAATACTCATATTCGCCGGTCATCATGCCACTGCCCGCAACAACCCCCCAACGCGAGGCCGTCGACTCATCAGGATGAATTCCTGCATCTTCAAACGCTTCGGCAGCTGCATCCAATGCAAACTGGGTAAAAGGCACAGCGAAACGGGTATGCTTTCCCTTACCCATACAGCGCGGAGTATAATGTTTTACCTCGGCCGCAATCCGTGCAGGAAATCCACTGGCATCAAATTGTTGTATGGTTGAAATGCCCGATTGTCCAAGCATCAAGTTTTGCCACGTTGTTGGTGCATCATGCCCTAAAGGCGACACAACGCCCACCCCCGTAATGGCGACTCGTCTTTTCTTCATATTCATCATGCTATAACCGCCATTTCTACTTCAAAAACACAAGTTCGCTTACCCTGCACATCTATGCGAAACATCAACATCACCTGTTGCTCTTCTTTACGCTTTAAAGTGACCGTTGCCATGATCACCTCACCTGGCGAAATAAAATCACTCATTTTTGTACGGCGAATGGCTTGAACTTTATACGCTTGCGTCCAACAGGCGCGTCGAACAAACTCATCGGCAAGATTCAAAGCGCATTCAAGTAAAACGGTCATGGGCAATACAGGCTTATTTGGAAAATGGTCTGCAAAATAAGGGGCTGCACGCGTAATGAGTTTAATTGCACTTAAACGCTCACCCGGCACATCCTCAATGATCGCATCAAACAGCATCGGCGCTGCATGTAAACCACCGTTATATGGAATGGCTTCCCGCTGTGGCGGTAAAGCTTGAGACAACGAAGCCCAGTCCCCAGGTCGGTTTATCTCTTCAAATTGACGTCGTACAAGAGACGTTTCAATGAAATCTTCCATCGGTAGTAAGGGCCCAATCGCCCCTTCAAGAGAAAAGACAATTTCCTCGCCAACACGCACAACACCATGATACTGAACAACTGCATCATCTAATGCATCGATTGTGGCCTCTAACAGGAGCATTTCGCCCACATAAGCTTGACGATGCAAGGTAGCACGTGCGGCAATTCCCGCAACAGGCCGCGAACAAAAATCTTGCGTGAACATCACATTCCACGCAGCAAGTTGGCCCAGTGCCTCACCCATCAAACAGGAGATAAAACAAGTGTGGCCTTTCTCATCGCTGGCAAGATAATAATCATCTCGTGTAATACACTTTAGCCCACGAATAACCTTGCCTGGGATAAGTTCAACGATTCGGTCGACAAATAAAAAACGCATTATTATGCAACTGTTGCTTGTAATGTTTGCTCATTAACCGCCGCAACAATAAATTTACAAAACGTGTTAACGGTAAAGAGCATCGGAATTTCATTGACTTTCATATCAGGCTTAAAATATTCGGCCGGGACTTCTACTAAGTAATTTCTTAAAGCGGCCATACCTTTTTCAGTTAAAACCCCGCCTTTTTCAAACTCATCCTCAGCCAGATCACCCCTTGCATTTTTTTCTAACTGGCCACGCGGCAATTTAACGCTGAATTCTTTTTCTAATTGGAAGACTAAATCAAGAAAATCGATAGACTCAGCACCTAAATCAGCGATGAGACGACTGGTCAAATTAATCTCATCTTCATCAATTACCAACACATCAGCAATAATTTCTCTTACTTTCGGGAAAATACGTTCTACATTCATTCTTATCATCCTCAGCGCTTGACAGATATACAAAGGTATAGATTATAACACACTGTCAATTTTAACCAATAATAGAATACCCTGCATCTAAAAATAGAGTATGACCTTTAATCATCGACGACTCAGGTAAGCAGAGCAAATAAACGCCATCCGCAACATCGTTTGGTGTTAAAGGTCGGCCAGCTAAAGAGTGGGTCTGATATTCATCCAACAATTGTTCACGATTAGGAAAATGCTTCAATGCATCGGTATCCACCACACCAGCAGACAGTGTATTAACACTAATCCCAAACGGTGCAAGCTCAAGACTCAATGAACGGACCAACGCCTCCAAGGCTGCTTTTGATGCACCAATAAAAGCATAATTAGGAATTGCCCGTTCAGCGCCTAAGCTTGAAAGCGCAATCACACGCCCACCAGCAGGCATCATAGGATAAGCTGCTCGGACTAAATGGTTTAATGCCAACGCATTGGTTTCCATGCACCATCGCCAATGCTTCGTCGACATTTCAAGTGCCGGCTTTAGTACACCACTCGCAGCATTACTGATTAAAAAATCTAAACGCGAAAATGTCAGCTTAAAGGTATCAAGCAACTCAGACACTGAGCGCTCATCAGCAACATTTGCTTGAATCGCAACCGCTTTTCGTCCAAGGGCTTGAATGTCCTTCACTAATAGTTCGGCTTCATCCGAGCTATTATAATAAGCAATTGCAATATCAGCGCCACACTGTGCCAGTTTCAGTGCAGATGCACGCCCAATCCCACGCGCGCCGCCCGTAATTAACGCCACTTTATTTTCAAACACCTGTGCGACCATGAACAACCCCGCCATTAAAAAGCATTTAAAATACCTCGCCCGAGAGAATGTGTCAATCCAGCACTCTGTTTCAAAATTGAATCATTTACATTTGAGCTTATGCTTTGTAGGATCGCACCCTCACATCATTCATTATAAAGATCACACATGAAAACAATATGGCTTAAAACCATTGCACCAATAGCCGCTATTTTTTCTTTTAGAATGCTCGGACTTTTTATGCTGATCCCTGTGTTCTCTGTTTATGCAACCTCATTAACAGGAGCAACACCTTTTCTCATTGGAATGGCCTTGGGTTGTTATGGCTTAAGCCAAGGACTATTGCAGATTCCTTTTGGTCTATTATCCGACAAATATGGTCGAAAACCTGTGATTGCATTGGGGCTCGGCCTTTTTGCCGCAGGCTCACTCCTCGGCGCACTCACTCACTCCATGACAGGCATGATCATTGCTCGAACACTCCAAGGGACAGGCGCTATTGGTAGTGTACTCATCGCTTTACTTGCTGATCTAACCCCTGATGATTGTCGAACATCCGCCATGGCCATGATTGGCGGCACCATTGCGTTATCATTCAGTTTGGCCTTTATGATAAGCCCTGTTATTACTGAATATGCAGGACTTTCTGGTATTTTTTATATCACACTTTTTTTAATTGTGCTTGCCTTTCTGCTGCTGTATTTTGTGATTCCAACACCCAGCCAAGAGCCCTTCATTGACACCGCGACCACACAGCAGCATCGTTTAAAGCTTGTCATCAAAAATCCTCATTTGAGCCGCTTAAACATCGGTATTTTTTCACAGCATTTAATCCTCACTTCAACTTTTTTTGCTATCCCGCTACGCTTACAAGAAGAAATTGCCAGTGGACACTTAAATCAAGCGTGGCATTTTTATTTACCCATTTTAGTTCTTTCTTTTATCGCCATGCTCCCCCCCATCATCCTTGCAGAGCGCAGGAAAAAAATGAAACCCATTTTTATTTCTGCTGTATTCATTACCGCCATAGCACAAGGGGGGCTCGCCCTTGCCGCACCTTTATGGACCGCACTCTGCGTACTCATGTTTATTTATTTTGTAGTATTTAATATTCTTGAAGCGAGTCTCCCCTCACTTATTTCAAGACAAGCAAGCATGATGGCCAAAGGAACCGCCATGGGCGTCTACTCTAGCTGCCAATTTTTGGGTATTTTTGCGGGCGGAACTTTAGCCGGATTACTGTATCAACATCACGGAAGTCAGGGTATATTTATCCTCAACACGCTGATTGCGGCCGTATGGTTCTGTATTACACTGAAGATGAATCCGCACCACTACCAAACAACGCTGAGCCTTGTTTTTGATGATCAAAACGTTAACACCCTCTTAGACACCCTCAAATCACTGCCCGGTGTTGAAGAAGTCATGCTACAGGCAAACAAAAAAAATACGCTTTATTTACGAATCAATAAAGCGCATTACAAAGAAGGCAGTGCTGAACAACACTGCAAAAAGACTTAACGTGCCGGGCAGATGACTTGATGAACAGGTAAGCGCGCATCGGTCATCAAGTCATCTGCCCGGCACGTTATAGCGCTAAATTTGGTTTATGCTCTACAGGAGACTCCACAGAACCAGGTTTAAAAAACTTAAGCCCAGACTTTGCAAAACTCATCATCCGATTACGACTTGGATCACCTTGTCGAATAAATTCTTTCTTTAATGGACTATCGTTCACTAAGCCATGCGATTTTAAAATTGCCTGCCATTCGGCCATGGATTTAAAATCACGACGCTCCGTCATTTCCTCGTGCACTGAAGCGCCAGTGACTGCATTAAAGACCGAGTGAGCCATATGCGCCATGGTCATCGTTTTTTCATCAACAACATCATGGTCCACCAATAAAAAGTGGCCGCCATCCTTAAGAACACGACGAACATCATCTAAAAACGCAGCCAACTCTTCTGGTGGGAAATGATGCAATCCCACATAGCACGTGATGACTTCTGCACTATTAGCATCAAGACTCGAAAGATTGGGCTTTTGATAGTTTAAAGCCTGAAATTTATCATAAGGTCTTGGATAGCCTGTTTGAAGATAGTCCGTCAGTGACTCTTGCTCACACACCGCAACAATTTTGCCGGTCACTTCATATCGCTCCTTAAAGCCATGCACAAACCGTCCGGGATACCCTATTTCGACAAGGCCATCAATTTTTTTAACCTGTTTAGGCAACAATGCGCGCGCCTGTGCTCCTAAATCACCTTTAATTGCCGATAAAGAAGTCAACACATGGCTTATATCAACCAGTGTAGACGGCATAATCTCAGGTAATCTGTTGCATAACTCCTCATAAATGTCTTCATGTGTATCATTATAGCTCATCACATCTTCAAGCAACTGATAAAACGGTTCACAATCCACACGTTGCAGTACATTTTTTAAAAAACCCTCAAACTCTCTTTTCATGTCTGCATTGGCCATCAATAATTTGAAATAATTCGGCTTATCAGCGTGTGTGGTCATATATTGTTGATGAAACCCACTCGTAAATACTTGTTTGGGATCAACTTGCTTTTTAAACGCTTCTGCAGCCTTCGCAGCGGGATATGATTGAGCAAAGTCTTCGGGTGATGATACCTGTTGATAAGGAAGATAATACGTGCCTCCTTTTTCAACAGCTAAATGTTGCGCTTGCCTTATCCATTTTTTTGCCTGAATCACTTCTGATGCACAAAGCGACTGGTTAAAGCAAAGCACAACTGCAAATCGGTCGCCGCCCTTAGCGTATGAAAAAGGAGAAGCGTCGTGTCGTTTAACATACCGAACCGATGCATTCAGTAAAGGCACCCCATTGTCCATCAAGATTTTACTCAATTCCTTCAAAAAAACATCCAACTGCTCGCCCGGTAAAAAATACTCCTGCAACCATTCTGCTTCACTCACCGATGAATTAAGCATTGCGTTAATCGCAGGCTGCATAATTTCATTCGTGGTCTGAACGTCACTGGTATTCGATAGCAAACGATCCCGCTCACCTCGCCAATACAAGCGGCGCACCCAATCTAAACGTCTTGCAAGATTAATCATCACGCGCTCAAACCTTGTCCCTTGAGGGGCCTCAATCGATAAATCAGGTGTTTTTTGAGGTTTAGTGTTTGCTTGCTTCACATAACTTACAGCTACCCCTTCTTCCAATAAATGACTTGGATCCAACGATAAACGATAAAGATGCATGGTTTGGTCGTCGTCATTCAACACTTTTTCTTTAAAATAAGCCACATAATCTTTAGGCGCAACACTGGCTGATGTCTCCTTTAGCAACTGATTATCTGTCAAATCTAAAGTGACACTCACCACCACACCGTATAAACCAAGCCCCCCTGTAATATGGTGGAATAATTCATCGTCAGGCGTTACCGTCTGCATTACCCCTTCAGCATTAATCACATCCATAGAACGAATGGTTCTAGATAAAACACCCGTTTGATGATCCCATCCATGAATATTGGTTCCAATGGAGCCACCCACTGAAAACACATTAGATGCCTGCATGACTTTAAGGGCCAATTTATGTTTATTGATCTCAAGCTGAATATCTGACCAGCGCGCACCAGCCCCTACTTTTACAGTTTTTTTACTGGCATTAATTTCAATGGTATTCAACTCATGTAAATCCAAGACAATACCTTGATCACCCGCAGGTAAAAATTGTTTCCCTTGGCTCATCCCCGCACCACGGGGTATTATTTTTTTCCCCTCACGCGCTGCAGTGCGAATAATCTCTTGCACTGCTTCAATGGAGTCTGGAGATTTAACCACCGCCTTATCTGCATGATGATAATGTCCACCCGCGAGAACTCCGTTACTCGAGTTTTTTGCTTCAGTAAAGTAAAAAGCCGTGAGTTTTGGACTTACAAGACCAAAGGGACTGGCTAATAATGCGTACAAATTTTTCGTAACCAGCGTCGAATAATCCTGAACACGTTTTAAAAACGACCCTTGTTGCTTATCCGTATTCCATAAAACGCCTAAGCCAGTAAAAAAAGCCGCAATACTTGAAACAACTAAATCAATGGCAACCGCTGGCAAAAACAAGAGCAGATATGTCGCGCGAATTTTTATGAAGGTCGATAAGCGCGAAAACCAACCGGTTCCCTCCTGCAAGTAGTACTGATCGATAAGTCCAGCAGGGGTTGCAGAATAGCGGCCAAAATCTAGTATTTTATCTATCAATGTCATCACATGTCCTCTTTAAAAGTTATGAATGAATTCCACAGGGTGCTCTTGACTTGAAAAATCTTTGACTACGGCTTGTAATTGATTTACAGGAACATCAAATAAACAAAATTTTCTTTTCGGATGAATACTATCCCCATACGTATATAAAGCATTTGCATGTTCGCTTGTGGGTAAACCTTCTGTTTCGTTTTCGACAAGACACTTCACTTGAACCTGCGATTGACCTGCTATTTTCTTGAGATGAATGTTTTGTGCTGTAAGCGCTGGCACCACTTCTTTAAATGCTTTATAGCGAGGGGTACGTAACCGTGCGTAAACAGAGCGATAAGGTTTATCTTCTTTTTGTTCTTTCACTTCAATTGGGTCAACAAGTGTAACATTCGTAAGGCCCCCTAAAGCCGCGTGAAACATTGCTTTAGCTTGCTCAGCGTTTTGTGCATTTTCCGCATGAAACTTAACCAAAACATCCGTGCTTCCGCCCTCGGCATTATCAACATGTAAAAGATATTTGAGAGGCTTAGCTATCCAATAACGCGCTGACAATTCAAACGAGGTGACTTTCCAGCTCAACCAATCCACCCAGGTACGCGGGCCTTTAGATGCATGATACTTTTGAGCTAAATCTGCTTTAAGCGTTGCATAATCATGGTCAAAAAATGGTGTGAGTTGAAGTGCCTTGGCATAAGCCTCAGAAAAATCTGCCAAATGACGTTGAATTTCTGTTTGATTCTCTTTCTGAGTAAATAAAGAAAACACCAGCGATAAAAAGCCTTTTGGAATGAGTTCAAATGTAGTAAACACACAAACAAAGAGATCCATTAATAAATATTCTGAAAAAACGATGTCGAAAAATGAATTATACTTGCGCGCGGCACGGTACGATTGATACATAACCCGCCATAACTCAGCAATTTGCTTAAAATAAGGGAATTGAAACATTGATTTGCCTTCTTTTAAAAAGGCAGCATACTCCTCAACCATCTCAACATTGCGCCACTCAGGACCGGTCATATACGACTGATATTGCTCACGTTGATACGTGGGATCAGCCTTTAGTTTTTGATTAAGTCTCTCAACATATAAGCCCATGGCAATGCTACCTTATTGGTTCAGATTGCTCTATATTATCGCACTGCAATAAACTTATGTCAATGTGTTCACATTATGGGCTTTGTCGACTTGCACTATATCCTTAATATTGTTAGCCTAGAGCACCTGAATTGACTGCTCAAAAAAACTTATGCCTCTGTTCACTGATATTAAAAATAACGATCAACTCACTGATCAAACGTCCTTTGTTGCTTTAGTCCTCAAACGATTAGCAATCTCTGAAATCCTTGTTGCAACGCGATTTAAAGTATCAAGTCCGCTAGAAACAGAACGAGAGATTGATGTGCCGGCCAAACTTAAACTTAAATGTCAAACCCTACCGGAAGAAACGTCAGCTAAAGCATTAGATATCTTCAAAGCTATCATCTCTATTGCTTCATTAATTCAAAACGCCTGGAAAATGCAGCATCAAAGTACACCAGTTAAAACAGTACAAGCAAATGCCCTTGCTTTAGCGCAAGACATCACCGGATTAGCGATTACTCCTAATGATTTACTAGTATCGGTGCGAAAATACTCATCTGATTTGACAGATCAGATCATAGAAAAATTAAGTAAACCCCATGAAATACAACAACTCGAGCTGATTGAGCCCATGTTAATTGCGGCCTTCCCTCAGATTGATGGTATAAAACTCAAAGCTGAGTTAACCATCATTTCAGACAGCATTGAATGTTTAACCTATGAGGTAATAGAAACAGAAAAAATTGCTTCTCCATGGTCGTGCGTTATATCTTAGGGACGGAACGAAGCTCCTGCTCAGGCTTATGATGGGAAAGGAGAAGCGTATCAAATTCATTGGCCTCTGTAGTCAGCCGTGTCGAAGGACGAACAAAAAAACGAGAACGACATGTGAGCACTTTAGCCAATGGATTATGCGTATCATTCATTGGCTTTTGCCCAAAGAAACCTCCTGTTGCCATCCAAAGTGTTGCTGTAATTAAAACATCGAGCACGTAAAGAATACACTGAAGGATTTCTGCGATATATTCCAGCAGCCCCTGAGGAGGTTTCTCAACGGGCTGTGGGTATGGGGCGGCTTGTGACGGTTGAGACCTCCTTTTAAGAGGAGCCCGAGGAACATGAGGGATGTTCTCAATCTGTTTTTCTGTTGAGTCAAAAGCATGGTAATTACACTCTGCCGAGGGTAAGAACGACCTATCGGCATGATCAGCTTGCACATCAACAACGTCGTTCTCTTCTGCGCTCTGTGTTTCGGACAATACATCAGTTGCCCAATTAAGTTCACCGGAGATTCGACTCGCATGTTCTACCGATTCACTCAGCGTTTCACTGTCGTTTTCTACTGCCATGATGAGTTCACTTCGGGCACGAACGCCAGATCGATACTGAATTATTTTCGTTGCGATCGCATTAATTTTATCTGTAAGACGCTGATCTTTAAACGGTTCAGGGGTGTTATGTAGAGTAATTAAATTAGAAATGGCCTGCGCTGCAAATTTGGCTTTATCGTTAGTAATCTTAATTTTTTCTAAATCGATACTCATTATTGCTTTATCTGTGGTGGTTCTTATGAGCGTCGTCAATGCTGGCCGTGCACTGTTAAAAGGATAGGCAAGCTTGCGCATGTGAGCGTGGGTAAATGTTCTGATGTTGTGATTGAATAGAATGACGACCTCAAATAATCTCAAGGCATACGCAACCGTTGAATCTTGCTCCCTGCCGTCTGTAAAATGAGTATTTCGCAATAGCTCAGTGCGTATTTTTTTTAGTTTGTCATTATCATTTTCATAAGGTTTCATGGCTAGCAATTGCTTCATTGTTAAATCTGTTGTTTGCACGTCAATGTACTCCAAATCCTTTTTTCTATGCCCACGCAATACTAATTGCGCCGTTTATGTCGACCCAGATAATCAGCAGACTGCATTTCTTGCAAGCGACTCAGCGTTCGCTGAAAAGGCGTTGACATTGCGCCCTTAACATATAAATCAAGTAACGGTGCTGCGGCTAAAATTACCAAAGATACACCCCTATCATACATCACATCAACCAAGTGAATGAGTAAAATAGCGCTGACAGTATCTTCTGGGGCAATAACGGGCACATCACTGATAAAAACAGTATCGAAACGCTCTGCTATCTCAATATAATCCAATTGGCTTCGTGGCAAATTACAAATGACATGGAATGAAAACCAAACAACCCGCCCGCCAACACCTAGCGAAGGAATGGTACGGTTTTGTACGGACAGCATCACTCCCTCAACCGCCAAAGGACAACACGCATGAAATTCTTGCTCGAATTCAGCGCGACTTGTGTCATTTGCAGGAGAGTAATACGCTTGTAAAGATGGTTTTCGCCCCAGGCGATAATCTCGATGATCATCCAACTCAAGAACCTGACAGTGCTGTTTAATTAACTCAATTGCCGGCAAAAATCGTTCGCGTTGAACACCATCGAGATACAGCTCATCGGGCTTTGTATTTGAGGTTATCATTAGAATAACGCCTTCGTTAAAAAGCACAGGTAAAAGCTCAGCAAAAATCATAGCATCTGCAACATCATGCACCAAACATTCATCCAAACAAACGATTCGACTTGAGGTTGCAAGGGCGCGCGCAATTTGTCGTACAGGATCGCGTGTTCCTTCTAGTCGGCGTAATTCAGCATCAACGTATTGCATAAAATGGTGAAAATGAAACCTTGCTTTATGATGTGAGGGAACTTCATCATAAAACAAATCCATTAAATAGGTTTTCCCCGTGCCCACAGGACCAAACAAATAAAGCCCGCGGACCTGTTTTTTTCCCCAAGAAAAAAACCAGGCACGTTCTGAATGCTTTATCTCATCCAAAATGGATTGTAAATTAATGATAATTTCGCATTGTGCTGTTGAATGAATGATCGTGCCTGCAGTTACTGCAGCATCATATATCGCAAGCAAATTTGTCATAGAGCTATCTTGTGTTGTATCGCATCGGTTAATTTGTCTTTCAGGATAAGCAGTTGTCCATGAAAAAAATGTGTCGCTTGCGGTAAACGAATCAGAGGAAGACCTTCTTGAACTGCAAAATCAACGACAAGGGATAAAGGCACCACTTCATCCAAGTCACCTTGCGCAATAATCCAAGGCATTGGCTTGGGTTTATATTCCGTATAATCATAATGATGAACCGAGGGGGCAATTGTAATTAATAGTGCATTGGGCAATTGGGCTGCGGCACGATAAGCCACGTACGACCCAAATGAAAACCCAGCAAAAATTAATTCAGCACCAGGCGACTCATTTTGGAAAAGCCGTGCTAGCGCGCACATATCGTCGCTCTCACCAATCCCCGCGTCATATGTGCCAAACGAAGCGCCAACACCTCGAAAATTAAAGCGTAAACTGGCGATGCCTAACGCTTTAAATAAGCGTGCAAGCGTTGTCACCACCTTATTATTCATGGTGCCACCCTGAAGAGAATGAGGGTGCCCTAAAACAGCAATATAATGATTTGATTTATCTACAGGAACACTTAAGCAAGCCTCAAGGGAACCGATTACGCCAGGCAACTCAAGAGAGTGCTCCCCTGGCGTATTTAATAAGTGTGATAATGACATGAAAAAAGCCTTGCGTTTATTTGAAAAATCGATGTACGGCATAAGCCCATAAACGACGAGCAATCACATTAAAAGAAAGACCAATCGCACTGATTATTCCAACAAGAACAACGGGCATGATAAAAGTCGACCATGGAACAAATAAAACCAAGCCTCCAACCAACAAACCAAGCATATGTTTCATTGAACTCATTCGAGCACTTAATTCCATCGTGAACCCCTTTGAAAGAAAGAATCAATATTTTATCACAAAATACATAATTTGATCAATTAATTAAAGTTAAATAACTCCCCACGCCTTTGCGAGCACAGCGAGGGGAGTTACAAACTTATCCGAGCAAAAATTTAAATGATTTTTGAATTTCATTCAAATCAAATTTATTCAAAAACAAAGAAAAGCTCATCCATGCGCTCAAGGCTGCTAAATCTTGAAAGGGCAATGGAAGGTAAACTGGCGGCATAAGTATGCCTTGATCACGCAATTCACTCAATAAGGGCAAATCATCCAACACCAGTTTTCCCGAAAAAAGTAAGGGAATCACATCTACACGATGCTGACTGATTGCAAAACAAATAAAATTATAAAGCAGTACAAATCCTTTCGCATAGGATAAATCTTTGGTAAAGGGACCGCCGGTGGGTGTGCTGCCCCGAAACAACCGTACCGCATGGTTATAACTGTCCAATTCTGTTAGACCACATTCCATAAAATAACGATAAATATCTAAAAAAGTTGCCCCATTAATGATTTTATCCAGCGCTATCACACGATTGGTAATTTTTCGCATTCTTGCAGGATAAGATGAAAAACTCACCACTTCAGTAATAACGGCCAGCCCCTCTTGAATAACACTACAAGAAGGTGAGCCTTTTGATAAAAAGAAACAATTAGGCTGCACTGCCCCATTGAGGGTTGTTCCCACATGAACCCAGCCTTCATGGACTTCTAAATAACGCAAGTCACGGTCACTAAACATAGCCTGCTGGCTCAACTTAATGGTATCGGCTCCAGCTGAAGCATCCGCTATCATACCATCACTCACCGTTACCGTAACGCGATCCGTATGGGCATTAAAAAACAAACTTAAACGCTCTTGTAGTAACTGCTGGGCCTCTGCTGCCGTATGCCGCTTAACATCCGCTTCGGACTGCAATTTGACATCAAGGTGGGTCAACACATCAAAAAGTACGGCCCCTAACTCAGACAATTTTGGGCCGCCAGCATAAAAAACATCGCCAGGACTACCATAAAGCTCCATTGAAAATTCTGAAAAAAGTGAGGTCCCCCTTGCTGAGAGCATATGAACCGCGCGAATGTATTCTTCACATTGGCGTTTAAGTAAACGCGTAACGGGAGAGTATTGACCCAATTGATTTTGGGCATCACGCAAAATACCTCGGAACTCCTCTGTTTTATCCTCTGTATTAAACATCAAAGGGCGATTTTTATAATATTCAACGTCAACGGGCGGCTGCTTTTGACCCTTATCACGAAAAAACGCAGCTTTAATGCTATCGTCCCATTTAATTGAATCAAGAATTCTAATATTTCGCTGTGCATCAACCATTCGAGCAGATAATGATTGAATAATCGCATTTTGTGCGGATAATTCAGACATAATGACCTCGTCTTATGATGTTGAGTCAACCGGCGGTGCAACACTGACCTTTGGATTTCCATTTTGAGCGGGTAACTCATAGAAGTTACTCAGATTTTCGCGCGTCAAAGGTGGCGGAACAACCAAAACAGGACCATTGCGACTTGATGCATATTGCTGTTTATCGTTGGTCGTATAAGGCAGCGAACAAGCAGTTAAAAACAGAGTAACCATCGTAAAAAATATAACGTGTTTCACATCTTTTCCTTTTAAATTAAATTAAATTAAATTAAATTCAACTGCCGTAATGCTGCTTCAAGCGGTGCATGGTAGGGGCTGGCTAATGACGTCAGGGGAAGCCTCAACTCATCATTCAACAAACCCATTTTTGCCATTGCCCATTTTACGGGAATGGGATTGGATTCAACGAACAGGTGTGTGTTCAACGGTAACAATTGTTCGTGAAGCGCCAAACAATCTGCCGTATTGCCATGGAGTCCCGCGTCACACAATTGTGCCATTTGTTTTGGCACAATATTGGCAGTTACCGAAATTGCACCACGTGCCCCAGATAACATCCACTCAGCCGTGGTTAGGTCGTCGCCACTATACACATCCAAACGTCCATCACATGCCTCATTGAGCTTTAATAATCGGAGCAAGTCTCCCGTTGCTTCCTTAATGCCGATAATATTAGAAATTGAGGATAATCGAATAACTGTTTCTGGCAACAAGTCGCATGCCGTACGATGAGGGACATTGTACATGATAATCGGGATGGCAACCTCATGCGCAATTCGACTATAGTGTTGATACAACCCCTCTTGGGTTGGTTTAATATAAGCGGGGGTCATAATCAACGCCGCATGCGCACCATGAGTCATGGCATAATCCGTAAGCGCTATACACGCTTTTGTGCTATTTGCAGTAGTTCCTGCAATCACGGGAATACGTTCATGCGCTGCATCGATAACGGTTTTAATCACCAAGCATTTTTCTTCATGAGACAAGGTCCCGGCCTCACCTGTTGTCCCAGCGGCAACAATGGCTTGTGTTCCTGAGTCAACATGAAAATCAACCAATGCGCGTAAACGTTCAATATCGACGGAATCATTCAACATGGGTGTTACAAGCGCTACGATACTTCCTCGAAACATGATGCACCTCTATACTCTCACTGTGAGTCTAATAGTACTGTCAGATGAACGAGTTCTCAAGAGGGCAAGTTCTTCTAATATGATTTATATTGATTCCCCCCTTCTTTTTAAAAATAGAACTGTATATAATAAACACCGCGCCGATTTGACTTCTCAGCTTGCGGGCGCTTAGCGATTATCGTTAAAAATACAGCTAAAATTTTGAGTATAAAAAAAATGATTAAACTCAGCGGTCTTTATAAATCCTACCAACATCACATAGCCCTCGATGGCGTCGATTTATCAGTCACTCCAGGTGAAATTTTAGGCATTATTGGAAAAAGCGGCGCGGGCAAATCAACCTTGCTCCGGTGCATCAATCTTTTAGAACGGCCCGATGCAGGCGAGATTTGGATAAACAATGAAAACTTAATGGCCTTAAGTCCTCGAGAGCTGCGTCAAGCACGACATAAAACCGCCATGATTTTTCAACATTTTAATTTGTTAAATTCTAAATCAGTTTACGATAACATTGCCCTTCCTATGCGTATTCAAGGCATTGCTGATGCTGCAATAGACGCCAAAGTTACAGAATTACTTAAACTCGTTGAGTTATCCGATAAAAAGCACGCGCGCCCCAATGGATTAAGCGGAGGACAAAAACAACGGGTCGCCATTGCGCGCGCGCTGAGTACTGATCCTGATATTCTTTTGTGCGATGAGGCAACTTCAGCGCTTGATCCAGAATCAACGCTTGCGATTTTAAACCTACTTAAAAAAATCAACGCGCAGTATCAGATCACCATTGTTTTGATCACACACGAGATGAACGTTATTAAACAGATTGCTCACCGTGTTGCCGTGATGGACCAAGGTAAAATTCTTGAGATCAATACCTTAAGCGCTATTTTTTCTAAAAAACGAAGCATTGCCCGACGGATGCTCTATGCTGACTTAAGTCCTGAACTCCCGCCGTGCCTGCTACAACGACTAACAAAAAAACCCAACAACACCCCCCTCTTAAGGCTTTATTTTGAAGGCGAACATGCCACAGGACCCTTTATTAGTCATGTGAGTCGGCTATATGATCTTGATATTACGATTTTACTTGCCAATATTGATCGCGTTGATCATGTCACTTGTGGCGTATTGGTCATTGAATTACAGGCTGATCAAACCGTGCTTCAACAATTTAAAGATCATTGCAAAACAGTAGGGCTCACCGTGGAGGACCTTGGATATGTTACCAACAATGTATTTTGACTTACTCAAGGCAACAGGGGAGACCCTTTACATGGTTTTCTTCAGTACTTTTTTTGCAGTTCTGATTGGACTACCCCTCGGAACGTGGCTTTATACCACCAGTGTGCTCTTGCCTCATCGCGGTTTAAATCGACTACTCAATGGCGTTGTCAACATCAGCCGCTCGGTGCCTTTTATTATTCTTTTAGTCGCCCTTATCCCCCTCACACGGTTTTTAATTGGGACTTCTATTGGTTTACATGCCGCAATTGTCCCCCTAACCTTAGGCGCCGCCCCTTTCTTTGCACGCCTTGTCGATAACGCTTACCAAACCCTACCCAAAGGATTGCTTGACGCAGGATATGCCATGGGGGTCAGTACTCGTCAAATGATTCGCTATTTACTCTTACCAGAAGCACGACCCGCTCTGATTCAAGGCGTCACAGTCACCGCCATTACCCTTGTGAATTACTCTGCAATGGCAGGAACAGTAGGTGGTGGCGGACTTGGAGATTTAGCCATTCGATATGGTTATCAGCGCTTTAACATCACCATCATGTGTATGACCGTTTTTATTTTGATCCTTATCGTTCAAGCCATCCAATGGGCTGGCGACCGATGGGTAAAACATCTTTTAGAAGGAAAATAATCATGCGTATCATCCCTTTAATCCTGATTCTTGCAAGCTTGATGAGTTGTAATAAACCTGCACCCAATACGCTTCGAATAGGAACCATCGCAGGCCCGGAGACTGAATTAGTTCAAGTTGCACAAGCAGAGGCACTTAACCGATATGGATTAACCATTAAAATTGTTGAGTTCAATGATTACAATTTGCCCAACGAAGCCCTGAATGAGGGAAGCCTTGATGCCAACGTCTATCAACATTTGCCTTATCTTTTAGCCTCAAATTCATCCCACGGTTATCACCTAGAGCCGCTCGCTAAAACATTTTTATATCCTATGGGCATTTATTCTTCTAAATACAAATCACTGGATAAACTTCCAGACAACGCTCAAATTGCACTGCCCAATGATCCCAGTAACGAAACACGAGCCCTACAGCTTTTAGTACAAGCAAACCTTATCACGCTCAAAAAAGAGCGTAATGGCAGTATAAAAGATATAGCAAACAATCCTCACCATTTTCAGTTTCACGAACTCGATGCAGCTCAGCTGCCACGTATTCTTCCAGATGTAGATCTCGCCATCATTAATACAACCTTCGCCGAGCTCTCAGGACTAAGCCCTTCTCGCGACGCACTTTATTTGGAAAGCAAAACATCACCCTATGCAAATTTAATTGTTGTTCGTACGGACAGCAATCCTGAGCAAAAAAAGCTATTGATGCAATTTGTACAAGCGTTTCAATCTGAGGCGGTAAAACAAGCCGCAAAAAAAATATTTGGACAGGAAGCCATCCCAGCATGGTAATTAACGGCTAATATGCTATAATAAAATACAGTTGCAAACCGCGTAGGGGAAATCATGGCTATTGATAGCGACTTTTCAATGACGACTTTATTGAATGTTTTCTTCCGGAAGCAGGGCGTACTAGGACCCATGGCTTACAATCACACGCTGCTCACTCAACTCTCACCTGAAGAAAGAAAAAATTACTTAGACACGTATCAAACAGCGCTAAAAATAAAGCCCGCTGACATCCTACAAACCGCTCATTTTCAAACGTATTTAGATGGATATGGAGATAAAAAAGCGGATATGGAACGCACCCCAGAGATTGTCGAGATACAAAACTATTTAAAGACAATGGACGATCAGATTGCAAAAATAGGGGCTCGTTTTCACCCGCGGGACTTAGAAACTTACATTAAAAAACAACACGACGCTGTTATTACTACACTCAAAGAAGTTCACACGGCTAAGTCCGAAGCATTAACGACAGATGATGAAAAAAAAGCATTGAAAGAGCTACAGGACAAACAGTTGGAAGCCCTTCAGAAGGCATTTACCGATGATCTCATTAAAATATACCGTGCAGCCCAACTCGAGCGTGATCGGATTACAATTCTTGGGACGTTATGGAAGACAGACAAGACCTTTAGAGACGCGCAGATTAGTAAATACGACAATCATAGTGCGCGTGTGGGCGGAACAGGCACAATAGACCCAGTCAAAGACCTTGCAAACACGAAGCTTGAAGATATTGCCGAATATAAGACCCTTTCTGGTTCAACCATCTCATGTAAAGACGGCCAGTTAACCATTAGAATTCCAACCGGCTCTCTCTTTGGAGATGGCCCTTGGTTACGCGGAAGTGACGCGCGAAATCTGATCAAAGTTGACATGTTAATGTATGCTCAACGATATAAAGCAAGCGTAGCTGGAAGCAGCCACGACACCGTTCATTTTAAATTTACTGAAGAACAACCGAGCGAAGATGGCTCATCAACACGGCGTGTTGCACAAGCAGCATTTGAAGCTTTTCTTGAAGTAGGCTATGCGAAAGATAAAATTAAAATTACCATGAATGGTAAAGAGATGAAACCAGAGGAAATTTTCCTTGGAGGTCTAGACGCAGCAGTAAAAAGTGCAAATGTAATCCAGAGTGAGCTGGATGGCCATTATGGCGGTCGCCAAGGGGAAAAAGAGGTGGAAGATATTATGGGGAAATATCGACGAACACCAGCAGCGGCAGCCACAGTACCGTCAATTGCAGTGTCAGGAGAGAGGCCAGACCCTACCCCTACAATCATTAGTGGTGAGTCAGAAGACCCAACAATTATTTCTGGCGGGTCTGGAAGCCCCTGAAATCATACTGTCTTAGCAATTAAGATAAAACCGTGTTATAGCCTCGTGTAATGACGCTGCACGATCAGGCAGCCCATATGTTTCGTATTGTAAAACTTGCTGTTTTACCGCGTGTTTAAAGGCTTCTTGGTCGGTTACTTCACCCGTTAAATTATCGCTGCTAAACTGAAAACGATACCCAGCAGCTTTGGATAAGATCCACTCGATGGCCTGGGGTTTAACCTCCACTTGTTCAAAAAGTACTTGCTGTTCTGCTGTACGACCATCCGGAACATACCAATAGCCATAGTCAATCACTTGACGTCTCGCCTCGCCAGCAATCAACCAATGCGCACATTCATGCAAAGCACTGCTAAAAAAACCATGTGCAAAAATAACCCGGTGATAAGCACACTGCTCATCTGCAGGAAGATAAATAGGCTCATCAGTGCCCAAAACCAATCGCGTATTATGCGTGAGCTCAAAACATCCGTTGAATAAAGCAATAATATCGTCTACTTGATGCATCAGATCTCTCTACAAGTTTAAATAACACATCATCTCTAGTGCCGGACAGATAACTTGGTGGCCGATTAAGCGCGCTAAACTCGCTTCGCTCAGACAAAGCGCGCTTATCTGTCCACCAAGTGATCTGTCCGGCACTAGTATCTCTTCCTGTAAATACGATCCCTTATCATGTCGTCCCCGCCTGCGCGGGGACGACAATAACAGCACGTATTTACAAGACGATGCACTAGCGTTTGTTTTTGCGCACAGAATACTGTGTTACATTTTAATTTTTCAGAATTGTCTTGGGTCAGACGACAGCTTCTGATATATTTTATCAGCGCTCATTTTAGCATTTTTTGACCTATGACAACAAAAAAAATAAATAAAAATAGTAAAACCATCGCCTTATTGGCCATCGGCAACGAACTCGTTGAAGGACAAATTCAAGACACCAATAGTTTTCATTTTTCAAGCACCCTCACCACTCAAGGCGCAAGCCTTCGTCATCAAAGACAAGTCACCGATAACACGCCGGACATTATTGATGATATCCACGATTTATTATCAAAAAATGAGGCTCTGATTATTACAGGGGGATTAGGACCCACCTCTGATGATAAAACACGGCATGCTGTCAGTGAAGCGTTGCAATTACCCTTATATTTTAATGAGTCCTCATGGGATAAAATCAAAACTCGACTCACAAGTTTCGGTTTATCGATAGCACCCTCCAATCGTCAACAAGCATTATTCCCGGAAGGCTCAGTCATTATAGCTAATGAAAATGGCAGCGCTGAAGGTGCACATATCACCTGGAATAAGCACGAACTCTTCATGTTACCTGGCCCTCCCAATGAATGCTGGCCCATGTTTCAGGCTTACGTACTGCCCTATTTAAAAAACAATCAATTTTTTAAAGAAAATCACACGCTTCGATTTTTAACACTAGGACTCATTGAAGGTGAAATAGCACCCTTGATTGATGAGATTGCAAAACCTTTTGAGGCCGAAACGGGCTATCGTTGGACCTACCCTTATATTGAAATCAAACTCAAGGTTGAGCATCAGGACACGATAGCCCCGCTAAAAAAGGCTATTCTGGATCAGATTCAACATTATCTTGTATCTACCACCAACGACGATGCACTGTCGATTTTAAATCAGAAATTAGCAGATGCAACAGCGCCCATCCTGAGTTTAGATGGCCCTGAGCACCTGAGCACCTTGCTTGAGACAATCCACCCTCATTTAATATGCAACAAAAGCATGGGCGAAACTTCGGATATTCACATTAAACTTGAAGCAATCAAAGTAGACGATCCAACATCCGAAATTTTATGTATCAGCTTTAACGCATTTAGAAATAAAGATTTAATTTATACGCACACACAAAAAACGCCATACCGAAGCTCACGAATCAATCGGTATATAGAACATTACTGTGCTTGGCAGATTAATCAGCTGCTCGATATAATCATCGTGCCTTCCCTATGATTTGATGGCCTGGTAAGCGCGCGGTGTCTGAGCGTAGCGAGTTTAGCGCGCTTAATAGGCCATCAAATCATAGGGAAGGCACTATAAACCTTAAGCGAGGGCTGCATTGTCCAGCATATAATCACGCAATTTTTTCATTGCGTTTTTTTCAAGCTGACGAACACGCTCTGCTGATATGCCATATTTCTCGGCAAGGGCATGTAAGGTAATGGCTTTATCTTCTTTAAGCCATCGATTTTGAAGAATATCTTGGCTGCGCACATCAAGACGAGCCAAAGCAACATGGAGTTTTTCTCCATTTTGAGTTTCGCTGTCTTCATGCTCGATTAAATAAGCAGGATCACTGTCAGGATCGGCAAGATAACGCACAGGGACTGAAGACGGACTTTTTTCATCCGATTCATCAACATCAAAAGCTGTATCCATTGCATTTAAGCGTTGCTCCATAACTCGAACATCTTTAGGTGTAACCCCTAAATCATCTGCAACCTGATGAATTTCTTCTTCAGTAAACCAGCCTAAACGTTTTTTCATTTGGCGCATATTAAAAAATAATTTTCGTTGCGCCTTGGTTGTTGCTACTTTAACGATGCGCCAGTTTTGTAAAACAAAGGCATGAATTTCTGCTCGAATCCAATGCACAGCAAACGAAACCAGGCGAACTTCCATGGTATGATCAAATCGCTTTACGGCCTTCATAAGCCCAATATTGCCTTCTTGAATCAGGTCATTCAGCGGTAATCCGTAACCCATATAACCACGAGCAACCCTTACAACGTAACGTAAATGGGCCAAAACCAGTTGACTCGCCCCCTCTAAATCGCCTTCTTCACGAAAACGTTTTGCATGAGCAAGTTCTTCTTCCGCAGTTAACATGGGTAATTGATTAACATAATGAATATATGCATCAAGACTGCCTAAAGGGACAGCGGTAGGCTGTAAAAACAGATTCATACTACTCCTAGTAATACAGATAGACAGAATTGTACACTAAATCAGCTCACTATCTCAATGTGTTTTAATTGTTTTTTTATCGAGAAGCGAGCGCCTATCCATCCCAAAAATACAGCCATTAACATCAGATTGCTCACTTTTGAAAACGACAAACCCAGAGAAAGTGAGTTCATTTGATACAAATACAGAACATGATCCATGGCAGAAGAAATGCTATAAACAAACAATTGGAGCAAAACCAAGGCGCACAAAGCACCCCCTAACCCAAACAACACGCCTGTATATAAAAATGGGCGCGCGATAAAAGCATCTGTTGCGCCAATGAGTTTTAACACTTTAATTTCTTCACAAGACTTTTGTATGGCAACCCGTAATGTATTGCCGACAATAAAGACAAGCGCTGAACCCAACAGCACCATGAGGGCACAAGCTATCTGATTAAAAAGCGTCAGTAAGGCATGCAACCGTTTAACCCAGGCCATGTCTACTTTAGCCTGCGCTACTTCAGGGTACGCTTTCAACGTTCGGTACAACTGGTCAAGGACTTCAGGAGATAATCCCGTATGGGGTGTGACATCAATCACCCCTGGCAATGGATTGTTAGGTAAATACTGCATCACATCCTGCATCCCTTCTTGCTGCTGCAACGATACAAGGCCTTCTTGTGGTGAAATATATACAGCTGAGGCAACCCCTTGCATCTGTTGAACCTTAGACACCACTGCTGTGGTCGCCGATTCTGGAAGCGGTATTTTTAAATACAAAGAAATATGCTCACCCTCTTGCCAATCAACCGTAAGGCTCTTTAGTTTGTCAATAAAAACACCCAGCAAGAGCGGTAACATCAAGGCTATCGCAATCATCAATACCGTCATCATGGTCGCTGCCGGCGTCCGTAACAGCCCACGATAGCTTGCTAACAGCGCATTTCGGTGACAAATCAATAGTGCACGCACGCGATTTAACATACTCGCCCCTCCTTCAGCATCACAATACGATGCTTCATACTGGCGATGAGTGCAAGATCGTGCGTGGCAATAAGCACCGTCACACCCACCTGATTGAGCTGCTCAAACAGGGCCATAATATCCGCGGATAACGTTGGGTCCAAATTTCCTGTGGGCTCATCTGCAATTAATAACGCAGGTTTATGAACAATTGCGCGAGCAATGCCAACACGCTGTTGTTCGCCACCCGACAAATGAATGGGTAGCAACTTTGCTTTAGAAAGCAACCCAACTTTATCAAGTGCCGCTTGAACGCGTTTTGCTATATTCGCGTAGGGAACGCCTTGAATCTGTAATGGCAATGCAACATTATCAAAAACTGTTCGCTCATTTAACAAATGAGGCATCTGAAATATTAAGCCAATCCCGGCACGATGCGCTGAAACCTGCCGCTTGCTAAGGCCCGCCAATGCCTTGCCATTAACAATCAAATGACCAGAAGACGGCCTCTCAAATAAGGCAATTAGCTTTATTAATGTACTTTTTCCAGCGCCTGAATGACCAGTTAAGAAAGCCATTTCACCTGCTTTCAAAGAAAAATCAACATGACTTAAAGCCTCATAGCCTCCAGGGTAACGCTTACTGACTTGATTAAGTTCGATCATCTTCAAAAATAGCCCGCACAAATTGCGACGCATCAAAGGGGCGCAAATCCTCTATCCCCTCCCCAACACCCACGTACCGAAAAGGGATCCCTAACTCATGAGCTAAAGCGAACAAAATACCGCCTTTTGCAGTCCCATCGAGCTTTGTCATGGTTATTCCAGTCAAGCCAATTGCTTTATGAAATTGTTTTGCTTGATTCAATGCATTTTGCCCAATGCTTGCGTCCAATACAAGCATCGTTTCATGTGGTGCTGTTGAGTCTATTTTGTGGAGTACACGCTTTATTTTTTTTAATTCATCCATAAGATGGTGCTGTGTATGTAAGCGTCCGGCTGTATCTGCAATTAAAACATCAAAGCCACGCGCTTTTGCCGCTTGCAATGCATCAAATATAACAGACGCACTGTCTGCCCCCGTATGTTGAGCGACCACGGGGATGTCATTGCGCTCACCCCAAACTTGTAACTGTTCAACCGCTGCTGCACGAAAGGTATCACCCGCTGCAAGCATGACACGCTTGCCCTGTGATTGATAATGATGCGCTAATTTACCAATGGTTGTTGTCTTACCGGCACCATTAACCCCCACCATTAAAATGACCAAGGGGTGCTTTTGGGGTAAAAGGTCATCAAGCAAAGGCTTATCGATTAAGAGCAAATCGAGCATATGGGCCTGTAGTGCCGAGAACACTGCATCCCCGTCTGACAATTCTTTACGTGCTAATCCTGCAACGACGTATTGCACAAGCATTTCTGTTGTTTGAATGCCAATGTCCGCTGTTAATAACAAGGTTTCAAGCGACTCAAGCACCTCGGCGTCAACTGTTTTTTTACCAAGCAATAAACGGCCAAGCCCCTGACCTAAATGATGCCGGGTTTTACTTAAGCCCTGCTTTACGCGTTGAAAAACACTCAAGCCAGGGTCTATGGTTGGCGCAGCAGGCGCCTCATTTCGTTTGAGCCATTTAATCATAGGTATACAAATCATCTGAAATATGAAATTCTATCATCTTTTAAGTTCTTCTACTGGTTGATCTCATGCGTATTTTATTCTTTGCTCTCTTAACGCTTTTCACGCTCCCCTCGTTTGGAGAGGTAAGCAAGTTTACCCTAGATAATGGATTAAAAATACTGATAAAGGAAGATCATCGTTCACCCGTTGCGGTCATCATGGTTTGGTATGGCGTTGGGTCCGCCGATGAACAGGGAGGTAAAACCGGCATTGCACACGCACTTGAGCACCTCATGTTTAAAGGGACACCCCGTTATCCGCTGGGTATATTTTCAAAGACCATTTCGGGTCTTGGCGGGCAAGAAAATGCCTTTACAAGCTCAGATTACACCGCATACCATGAAAAAATAGCCGCCATTCACCTGCCCACGGCATTCATGCTAGAGGCCGATCGCATGCAAAATATTCTGCTCAACCCGGATGAGTTTCAAAAAGAAATGAAAGTGATTCGCGAAGAGCGAAGGCTGCGCACAGATAATAATCCTCAATCCTTAACCTTAGAGCGCCTTTTAGCGACAGCCCACCTACGTTCTCCCTATCAACACCCCGTCATAGGCTGGATGAGTGATCTTAAACAATTAAAGGTTGATGATGTAAGAACCTGGTACAAAAACTTTTATGCCCCGAATAATGCAACGCTTGTTGTCGTTGGCGACGTGAAACCAGGAGATATACTAAGCCTCGCAAAAACGCATTTTGGTCCATTGAAAAGATCAATCCCCATTACACGAGAAGAACAAAAAGAACCCAGGCATCTGGGTAAAAAAACAGTGATAGTTCAAACCTATGCTGAAATTCCAATGCTCATGCAAGGATATACCGTGCCTTCAGTTAAAACAGCAGGCCCAAATAACAAAAGTGACCCCTATGCTTTAGAGCTTATTGCGGGCATTCTGGATGCAGGAGAAGGGGCTCGACTGTATCGAAACCTTATCCGAGGAAGTCAAGATGCAAGCGATGTGGGCACCTATTATGACCTCTACACACGGTATGAAACACAATTTATTGTGTATGCTTCCCCCGCTCATTCCAAAACACTCGATACATTGTCCATGAGCATCAACACGCAACTTAAAAATCTTCAAGAAACCCTTGTTTCAGAGGAAGAGCTCAATCGGGTAAAAACTCAGCTGATCGCGCAGAAAACCTTTGAACGTGATTCAATCCAAAATCAGGCTACAGAATTGGGATTACTAGAAACCATTGGCTTATCTTCAGATACAGCAGCGCAGTATGAGCAAAACATTCAAGCCATTACGCCAGCACAAATACAAGCCGTAGCAAGCCATTATCTTGTCGCGTCGAATCAAACCGAAGCGCGCTTAATACCCAAGATCACACCATCTCAAGGGACAAACAAACCATGAAATTTTTATTTAAAATTGCTTTACTGTTGCTATCAGTTCAAACCACGCTGTATGCAAATACACCGCTGAACATTGAATCATTTACTACTGCAACCGGGGTTCCCGTTATGTTTTATCAAACGATGGATGTTCCGATGCTCGATATTAATATTGCATTTCATGCAGGTTCAGCTTTTGATGGTCAACAGTTTGGCCTCAGTGCGCTAACAACACACCTGTTAAACCAAGGCAGCAGCCATTATACTGCGAATCAAATTGCAGACCAATTGGCATCCGTCGGCGCTCAATATAAAGCTGAGAGCAACCGTGACATGATACTCATCGGGCTTAAAACGTTATCTAAACCAGACGCTTTAACACCGGCAATTCAAACCCTTGCGTCCACATTGCAATATCCAGACTTTCCTGAGGATGCGTTTTTAGCTCAAAAAAAACAGCAATTTATTCGAATTCAGCACGTGCAAGAGTCTGCTGAAGACTTAGGCGATCAAACTTTTTTTCAGGCCCTCTATCAAGCACATCCCTATGCACACCCCATTGATGGCAACGCAACAACCCTCGACACCATCACAAAAGCAGACGTACAACATTTTTACCAACGCTTTTTCACTAAAAAAAATGTTCATATTGTTCTTGTGGGAGCCATTAACAAAACCAAAGCACTTGAGATTGCAAACACCCTCACTCAACATTTACCAACAGGTCAAAAAGCATCCAGCACACCCCTAGCACGCCCCTTATCAACTGAGATGGATATTGAAGTCCCTTTTGATTCTTCTCAAACGGTTATTCGTGTCGGGCATCTGGGGATGAATCACCAGAATCAACATTATTTTGCATTGATTGTTGGAAACCATATTTTAGGTGGTGGAAGCTTGGTGTCTCAACTCGCGCATGAGTTACGAGAAAAACGAGGATTAACCTATGGTGCCTATAGTGAATTTACGCCCATGCCAGGTATCGGACCTTTTATTATCCGATTATCAACACGACATACACAAGCAAAACTGGCAGAAACACTGACCCGTGACACGCTCGCAACGTTTATTAAAAATGGCCCAAGCAAGCAAGAATTAATGGATGCCAAAGCGTATCTTACAGGAGGCTTTCCTGTTGCTCTTGCAAGCAATGAAAGTCTTGCCGCAATTCTCATCAAAATTAATTTTTATGATCTGCCGAAAGACTACTTGAATCATTATATTGAGCACATTAATGCCGTAACAGAAGATGAAATCAAACAAGCCTTCCAGGCTCAGATCGATCCAGCCAAGTTACTTCAGGTGAGTGTTGGTAAACCATGAATGGAACCATCCGCATTATTGGCGGGCAATATCGTGGAAAAAAACTCTCGTTTAAAGCGCAGGATGGCCTAAGGCCAACGCCTGATCGTGTACGTGAAACGCTATTTAATTGGTTAATGCATGATATTCGTGATGCGTTGTGTCTTGATGCATTTGCAGGCAGTGGGGCGTTAGGCTTTGAAGCTTTTTCTCGCGGAGCAGCGCATGTCACCTTAGTTGAACAGTCGCGACCCACGTTTTTGACCTTGCAACACCAAGCCACGTTATTCGATACAAAAAAATTAAGCGTGATATGCACTGACCTCGTCAACTATTTAAAATCAACCAAGCTGTCCTTTGATATTATTTTTTTTGACCCCCCCTTTTCAAAACCTGAGCTCTATACTGCGATTGATTGGCTTGGTGAACATCCTTGCTTAAAACCAGAGGGACTATTATATGTGGAATCAAATACAGAAATCACACTCGCTGCGGACCGGTGGGAAACCCTTAAACAAAAACAAGCGGGCACTGTTATCTATGGCCTTTATAAAAAACGAACGCAGTAATTGATGCTTTCCCCTATATAATGATAAACTTGTTCTGTTGTTAGATATTTACGGCTAACAATGAACCCGATAACCAGGAAACTTTGAATGAGTATAAAAACAATTTTACAATCTTTTTGCCGTCTTTTTTCAAGTAATAAATCACAACATAAAGAAGATGGTGTTATTAAATTTTTTGACAGAAAAAAACGATTCGGTTTTATCGTCGCCGGTAAAAACGAATATTTTTTTCATGCAACCGCCGCAAAACCTCAAGACTTTAAAGCATTACGCGACGGAGCATATGTTCGATTTGTAGTAATTAATGGTAAAAAAGGACCGCAAGCTGATTGCATTGAAATGATATAACCAAAAAACATATGCTCATTCATCAATGAGTGGCATATGTTTTGATGTACAAAGGAGCAAAGATATCGTGTCGTCTAACGCTGTAGTTCGTCATCACATTTTACAACTCAGTTTAACATTACAGGCACAAATACTAGGACAAGACCGGTTGGTATCCCGGCTTCTGATAGCCTTGCTCGCTGACGGGCATCTGCTCGTAGAGGGTGCGCCTGGCTTGGCTAAAACACGCGCAGTCAAAGCATTGGCGAAGGGTGTTGAGGGGCATTTTCATCGGATTCAATTTACACCCGACCTACTCCCTGGCGATCTTACAGGAACAGACGTTTATCATCCTGAAGATGGCTCATTCGTTTTTCAACAAGGCCCTATTTTTAACCACCTTCTCTTGGCTGACGAAATTAACAGAGCCCCAGCAAAAGTTCAATCTGCGTTGCTTGAAGCGATGGCTGAACGACAAGTAACCATCGGGACTAAAACCTACCCCCTACCTGAGCTTTTTCTTGTAATGGCAACACAAAATCCCATTGAACAAGAAGGCACATATCCACTCCCTGAAGCACAATTAGACCGATTTTTAATGTACGTCAAAATCGGCTACCCAGACGCAGCTGTTGAGCGCGCCATTTTAGCCCTTGCTCAAACCGAGGCGCGTGCAGCACTTGGCGAGAAAATAAAAACAGACGTAACCCTTGAAGACATCAAGCCCATTCCTCAAACCGTATTATTTGATGCAAGACGAGAAGTACTAGACGTCCACATGAGTGATAATCTGGCTCAATACCTTGTTGATTTAGTCATAGCAACACGCGCTCCTGATCGCTATAGCAAACAATTAACACGATGGCTCCGTTTTGGTGCTAGCCCTCGTGCAACCATTGCGCTTGATCGATGTGCGAAAGCGCACGCGTGGCTTAATGAACGAGATTATGTAACCCCTGAAGACATTCATATTATTGCGCATGATGTTCTTCGGCACCGCATTTTATTAACCTTTGAAGCTGAAGCTGATGGCATTAATAGTGATCAATTTATTGATGAACTATTGCGCTTGGTCGCACTACCTTAAATAACGAGCAGGAACATGACTCAAGGGATTATTGCATCACTTGCCGAACTTATTGCCATCAAGCGGCTTACGCAACGTTCACGCTACCTTCCTGATAACTTACAACGCAGAGCAGGTAGCCATCGTTCTACTATAAAAGGACGAGGAATGGACTTTGCAGAAGTTCGCAACTACCAAGCAGGAGACGAAATTCGACACATGGAATGGCGAATGACTGCTAGAACAGGTCGTCCGCACATTAAAATTTATGAAGAAGAACGAGAGCGACCCGTGGTCATTCTGGTTGATTTTAGCCCTTCAATGTATTTTGGAACACAGATTGCTTTTAAATCTTGTGTGGCAGCTCGACTTGCAGCAACCATCGCCTGGACAGCAAGCGCACAAGGCGATCGGGTTGGTGGATTACTCAATGGCGCAACAGCCCATCACGAATTCACTCCGCGAACACGCGAGGCTGGCGTGTTACCGCTTTTAGCAGCGCTCTGCCGATACACCCACCCAACGCCATGGAGTCGACGTACGCATGAAAACGAGCGCTCACTCAGCGATGCACTGTTACGCCTGAGACACGTCACCAAGCCAGGGAGTACACTTGTTATCATCAGCGATTTTTATACCCTAGATGACCTATGCGAACAACATTTAAGCCGATTAAGACAACACAATACCGTACTTGCTTATCATATCACCGATGCGCTTGAACTCGCCCCACCAGCAGCACTCAACACCTATGCGTTGACCAATGGCGAGACAACATTAACGCTGGATACACGCAATACGTCAGCCCATGAAGCCTATCAACAGTACTGTGACACTACGCAGCACCATTTAATCAAACAAATGAGCCGATTACAGATTCAGCTCACACACGTCACAGCACAAACAAATCTCCCTTTGTTGGTGTATCAAACCTATCCGAGGCGATCATATGGTTAATGATCCTGCGCTGGTTGATTTAAAAGACATCCACCTCCCCGACGGGGTATCTGTTTGGCCTTTAGCACCAGGATATTATCTCCTGACATTGATTATTATTGTTTTCGCAATCATTGCTTATTGCTGTGTACGCCGTTATCAACGCAACGCCTTCAAACGAGAGGCCCTCGTCAAATTAAATGAAATTTTAGCCCAATTTGAACTACATCAAGACCAACAAGCCGCAACCTCAGCCATCTCTCTTTTATTAAAACGCATTGCGCTTGTCTATTATCCGCGCATGAGTGTTGCAGGACTACATCCCAATGACTGGGTTACCTTTCTCGAAAATCACGCGAAAAAACTAGACTTTTCACCCGTACGCAACGCCTTAATCAAAGGGCCTTATCAACCTCATTACAAGGATGACGCCACTTCGTTGCTCTTTATACTTGCAAGACAATGGATTAAACAACAAAGAGGCCCGCATGTTTGAATTCGCAACCCCTTGGGCTTTTTTAGCATTACCGCTGCCACTTCTGGTTTATTTGTACTGGTCACGTCAACAAGCGGATGAAGCCGCAGCCCTTTACGTGCCTTTTTTTAATAAACTCAGTGCACATTTACCGCCGTTATCATCGACCCAAAACAGCTCACTTATCGCACAGGTACTAATTTGGGTTTTGCTCATTATTGCAGCATCAGGACCACGCTATATCGGTCCAGCACACGCGCTTGATCGACAAGGCCATAGCATTTTGCTCGTCCTTGATGTTTCTGGCAGCATGGCCATTGATGATTTTATCGTCAATGGGCGTAGAAGTACCCGAATGCACGTAGTCAAACAAACGGCCAACGAATTTGTTCAGGCACGAAAAGAAGATCAAATCGGCTTGATTTTATTCGGCAGTCAAGCCTATCTACAAACACCCTTAACCTTTGACAAACAAACAATTCATGAGCGAATAAACGATGCGACCGTTGGTTTAGCAGGAAACTCAACCTCCATGGGTGATGCGCTAGGCCTTGCGATCAAACATTTAAAAAACACCGATCAAAAAGGCCGTATTGTTATTTTATTAACGGATGGCGCAAATAACTCAGGCGTTCTTCCGCCACTCAAAGCGGCTGACATTGCTCACGACAATCTCGTTAAAGTCTACACGATTGGCTTAGGTTCAGATTATCAATTTGATGAAAAAACCTTAAAAACCATCGCTGAAAAAACAGATGGCCTTTATTTTAATGCAAACGATCTTGCATCGCTTGAAACAACATACCAACGCATTAATGCGATGGAAACCATAAAGCAGGACGCTGCGCTCGTACAACCAAAACGTGAATATTATCCATGGCCACTGGCACTGGCGTTGCTTATTTTTGTACTGAATCAATTGAATATAAAAAATAGCTTTTTTTACAAAAAGATGAGAAAACCCTCATGACCTTTCATTTGATTAGACCCGCATTCCTTTTGCTTTTTATTCCGCTCATTTATTTAGGGTTTGTGCTTTATCGTCAAAAAAAACAGTCGACTCCCTGGTCGATGGTCTGTGATGCACATTTACTACCCTATCTTTTGCAAAATAACACATTAACAAAGCAAACAAAAAATGAACATGCGCTGCGATTGGTACTCGCTGGCCTCATGATTTTAGCATTATCAGGGCCGAGCATGTTTCATGTATCTGTTCCGTATTATGAGCCTATCCGTCCGCAAGTCATTCTCCTGGATTTATCAGAAAACATGTTAAAAACAGACTTAAAACCAACCCGGTTGAGTCGAGCTAAATTTAAACTCAATGATTTGTTTCAGCAAAAAAATACGGGTTTCATGGGACTCATTGCCTACACAGAAGAACCTTTCGTGGCATCTCCGCTAACCAACGATACCAAAACCATTGCCGCATTACTGGATGATCTAACGCCAGATATCATGCCAGTTGACGGCTTAAACCTACAAGCAGCCCTCGAAGAGGCGGCTACACTGATCCAACAGTCCGGTTCAAGAACTGGTGATATCCTTGTACTGACCGGTGAGCCACCGACAAAACGTGATATTGAGTATGCCAAAAAATTAGCCCAACAGGGATTACACCTCTCTATTTTACCCTTATGCAAATCCACCACAGACTCGCCATTGTTTGAAGCGTTCTCATCTCAAGGACAAGGCTACGCCTTATCCTTTTCTGATGATTCATCTGACATAAAACGCTGGTTGAATCGATCAAAACACCGTGAAACCTACCGTGCAAGCCTCAACAATGATATTTCTTTTTGGCGTGACGATGGTCGATTACTTTTAATCCCAATCACTTTACTTTATTTAATGCTTTTTAGACGCCATCACCCCAGCAGGAGTAATCAATGAGGATAATCACACTCATTTTACTTTTATTTAGCGTAAGCGCTTATTCGTCACTGTTCAAAAATCAAGACCAACAAGGCGAGCAACTCTTTAAAGCCGGGCAATTTGAGCAAGCCGAGCAAACATTTAAGAGAAAAGATTGGAAAGCTGCTGCAGCGTATCGTTTAAACCACTACGAAGAATCAGCTCAAGCGTTTCTTAATTTACAGACAGAGGAAGGCTTCTATAACGCAGGAAACGCTTATGCTCATTTAGGCCACTATGAAGAAGCGCTCAAGGCTTATGACAAGGCCCTAAAATACAATTCAAAACATGAAGATGCCCGTTTTAATCGAGATATTGTTAAAAAACTTCTCAAAAAACAAAAACAAGACCAAAAAGACAAGCAAGATCAAAAAGACAAGCAGGATCAAAAAGACAAGCAGGACCCAAAAGACAAGCAGGACCCAAAAGATAAGCAGGACCCAAAAGATAAGCAGGATCCAAAAGATAAGCAGGACCCAAAAGATAAGCAGGACCCAAAAGATAAGCAGGGTCAAAAAGACAAGCAGGATCAAAAAGACAAGCAGGATCAAAAAGATATGCAAGATCAAAAAGATATGCAAGATCAAAAAGACAAGCAAGAGCAAAAGGCTTCTGACGAGCAATGGTTACGATTGGTTCCTGATGATCCAGGTGGATTAATGCGATCTAAATTTCTACGGGATCATTTACGTCGTCATCAGGGATGGATGCCATGAAGCGATTCATATTTTTCTTATTGGCGATGTCGAACATAGTGTATGCCTCAATTGAAACCTCAATTGAACCTAAGATCATTCATCTGGGCGACTCATTTCGTCTCAACATTACATTGATCGACGAAAAAGCAGAAACGCCACCCAACATCATTCCACTTCAAAATGATTTTACCATCGATGGCACTGAGCATCGTGTCTCTTATACCATCATTAATGGTGACACACACAATTTTAGTCAATGGACGATTTTACTCACCCCAAAACGCGCAGGTACACTAACCATCCCTTCTATTCGCATAGGTCAAATACAAACTCAACAAAGTCAAATCAAGATCGAAGGTGAAACCAAAAAAAGTGCTGCATATATGCACACCCTCATTGATACCCCCATTCAAATCAATACAAAAACCCAAGATAAAAACCCATATATCAATCAACAAATACTTTATTCCGTGAAGCTCTATACCCGTGTACCCTTGCTCAATGCAAGTTATGAACCACCCCATCTTGATGAAGCCCTGATGATATCGCTTGGCAATCGTGAATACCAAACCCTACAAAACGGCCAGACGTATACCGTGGAAGAACAGCGATACGCTTTTTTTCCACAAAAAAGTGGTCAACAAACCATTGAGCCCCCTTCATTTAAAGCATTGATTTATGGTGCACCCCCTGAAAAAGCAGCGGTCGCTGGCACACCAGCCGACCTGAATGTAAAACCCATGCAAACCACTTATACCGGCAATCGTTGGTTGCCTGCCAAATCCATTACCCTGAGTGAAACGTATGATAATTCAGCAATAACCCATAGCGTTGGTCATACCCTCACACGGACCATCACCCTGCAAGGAATTGCTATACCCGCCGAGCTCTTAACCCTTGATTCAATCAAATCAACCCGCGAATACAGTGTTTATCCTGAAAAACCAATTTTAAAAAATACCATTCACGGTGAAGACGTCATGGGCACGACCACATTAAAACTGAGCTATCTTTTCAATACAAGTGGTACAGTTACCTTACCCGGTTTTTCTATTCATTGGTTCAACACACGCACCCAAAAAGAAGAAAAAGCAGAAATTCCGCCCCATATCATGACCATTAAAGAAAAAAAAGGACACATTAAGCCATTACATATTCAAGCAAAACACGCACCAACGCCGATATCATATTATCCATACATCATAATCCTCTTAAGTCTGCTTCTCTTGGGTCTGTTTTTTGCTTATCTTATTCAGCGAATAAGAACATCACAAAAGCCCTTTAAAACACTCAAAAAGGCGTGTAAAGATAATAACGCTTTATCATGCGAACACGCACTTTTAATGTGGGCAAGAGCGCAATGGCCAAACGATATGTTTCTTAACTTAAACGATGTTCAAAAAAAACTACGCGATAAAGCATTCATCGAAGCAATCACTCAACTATCAGCGGCGCTTTATGGAAAAACAACCACCCTGTGGGCAGGAGATACCCTTTTAACGTGTTTAACCCATTACAAGAAAACTCACCCCGTAGTTCAAAAAATAAATCATCGCTTGCCGGAAATCAACAGCCCTTATCGAGGACTCGGACCACCATAATCACTGCGCTCATCTTTATCTTCCTCATCAAGAAAGTTCATATCAAGCACTAACGTATCTGCCACAGATGAAGGGCTAGACTCTCGATTTTTTTCTTGTATAACAACAGGCATTTTTGACGTTGTAATCATAATGACCGCCCCAACCACTTGACCAGCGCTGTCAGTTGCATTGATCAAGTCCTAAAGTTGCTGTAAAGATCCATTTTTATCCTCACCCCTAATTTTTTACTGATTAATTGCAATCACATTACTTTGAGTTTCAGCAGCATTTTTTTCGTTTTTCCATTCCCAAAACTCAGTCATATCGAAGTATTTTG